>CAZVVH010000212.1:0-3482 GCA_964630475.1 uncultured Oscillospiraceae bacterium
TGAAGAAGGAACCGCCAACAGCGTTTCCCTTTTGTGGCGAATCGCCACAAAAGTCGTCTCATACAGTTCTTAACGCACCTGCGGTGCTATAAAAAGGTTTTCAACCTTTTTAATAAGAACTAGTATCATAAAAACGGAACGCACTTCGTGCTATAAAAAGCTTTTCAGGCTTTTTAATCAGTTTTAGTATAAATCATTGATTGGTGACAGGGCACCCCTGTCAAGGGGAAGCAATTTTAAAGTACGAGTGGGTCGAACTGCCCGGTTATAGAATGACAAATTGCCGCGCAGATGTAGCTCGTTGGAAGCTGTATCTGTGCGGCCTTTTTTCCTTGAAAGGAACCTATTGTATATGGAATACGAAGCAAACATCAAAACCATGCCAGCCATCGCCCTGCGGGGGATTACCATCTTTCCGGGGATGATCCTGCACTTTGACGTGGGCAGAGAGACCTCTATCCGCGCTTTGGATGAGGCGATGGACACGGACCAGTCCGTTTTCCTGGTGTCCCAAAAGGATCTGGCGGTGGAGAATCCCGGCCTGAAGGATCTCTGCGCCGTGGGCACCATTGCCAACGTGCAGCAGATCCTGCGCCTGCCCGGCAACAATGTCCGGGTCATGGTGGAGGGCAGAGAGCGGGGCATGATTGCGGCCCTGCACCAGGAGAAGCCCTATCTGCTGGCCTCTGTGGAGGCCCTTCCCGCGCCGGATATGCCGGAACACAACTCCGCTCGGGTGGAGGCCCTTGTCCGCCAGACCTACGAGCTGTTCGAGAGATACAGCGAGCTATCCGACAAGGTGGCCCCTGATGTGATTTTGACCGTCATGGGCATCACGGAACCTGGCTATCTGGCCGACTTTATCACCCAGAATATCGTCCTTCGGGGGGAGGACAAGCAGACCATTCTGGACGAGCTGAAGCCCATTCGTCGGCTCACCAAACTGAATCAGCTTCTCCGCCGGGAAATCCGAATCCAAGAGATGGATCAGGAGCTTCAAAACAAGGTGAAGGAGCGGATGAACGACTCCCAGCGGGACTACTATCTGCGGGAGCAGCTGAAGGTGATCCAGGAGGAGCTGGGCGAGGACGAGGACAACGAGATTGCGGACTACCGCAAGAAGATTGCCGGGGCCAAGCTTCCCAAGGAAGTGGAGGAAAAGCTGCTTCGGGAGCTGCACCGGCTGGAGAAGCAGCCCTTCGGCTCCTCCGAGGCGGGGGTTCTGCGCAACTATTTGGATATCTGCCTGGAACTGCCCTGGACCAAGAAGTCCAAGGAGCGGATCAACGTGGCCCAGGCCAGAAAAATTCTGGACGCCGACCATGACGGACTGGAGAAGGTGAAGGACCGCATCCTGGAGTTTATCGCGGTAAAGCAGCTGGCCCCCCAGCTGAAGGGCCAGATCATCTGCCTTTACGGCCCTCCCGGCGTGGGCAAGACCTCCATCGCCGCCTCTGTGGCAAGGGCCATGAATCGGAAAATGGCCCGGGTGTCTCTGGGCGGCATCCACGATGAGGCGGAAATTCGCGGCCACCGCAAAACCTATGTGGGCGCCATGCCCGGCCGGATCATCACCGCCATTCACCAGGCGGGCACCTGCAATCCCCTGATTCTGCTGGATGAAATCGACAAGATCGGATCTGACGGCCGCAGCGATCCCGCCTCCGCTCTGTTGGAGGTGCTGGATGCCGAGCAGAACGCCACCTTCCGGGATAACTTTATTGAACTGCCCTTTGACCTGTCCGATGTGCTGTTCATTACCACAGCCAACGATCTTTCCCCCATTCCGCGGCCCCTGCTGGACCGCATGGAGGTCATCGAATTGGTTAGTTACACCGACGAGGAGAAGCTGCGCATCGCAAAGAACCACCTGATTCCCCGGGAACTGGAGCGCCATGGCCTGAAAAAGAGCCAGCTGCGCCTGACGGACGATGCCATTCGGGAAATGATTACCGCCTACACCAGAGAATCCGGTGTCCGCCGTTTGGAGCAGGAGATCGCGGCCCTGTGCCGCAAGGCGGCCATGATCCTTGTTTCCGCGGAGGCCACTAAGATCACTGTCACCGGGGATAATCTGGAGAAGTATCTGGGTACCCGGAAGTACACCCCTGAAAAGCTGTCCTCTGCGCCCATTGTGGGCGTGGTCAACGGCCTTGCCTGGACAAGCGTGGGCGGCGAACTGCTGGAGGTGGAAGTCAACACCATGCCCGGCTCCGGCAAGATTGAACTGACCGGCAATCTGGGACAGGTGATGAAGGAGTCCTGCCAGGCGGCCATCTCCTGCATCCGCAGCAGATCAAAGGAGCTGGGTGTGGACCCGGACTTCTATAAGAATACAGATATTCACGTGCATTTCCCCGAGGGCGCTGTGCCCAAGGACGGCCCTTCCGCCGGCGTCACCATCACCACTGCCATTGTCTCCGCCCTGACCGGAACACCGGTGCGCAATGACATTGCCATGACCGGTGAAGTGACCCTGCGGGGCCGGGTGCTGGCCATCGGCGGCCTGCGGGAAAAGACCATGGCCGCCTACCGCAACGGCATCCACACCGTTATCATCCCGGCGGAAAACAAAAAGGATTTGGCGGACATTGATCAGACCGTCCGGAGCGCTCTGCGCTTTGTGGCGGCTGAGCAGGTGGATCAGGTGCTGGCGGAGGCTTTGGTGAGCAAGTCAGCAGTGGAGAGCCGGAGCGGACTGTCCGGAGCGCGGGAAAGCGCCGCCGCCGAGGTCAGCGTGAACGCCTAAGGAGAACAGCTATGAATTTCAACAAAGCGGAATTTATCCTCTCCGCCGCCTCCAAAAAGGATTTTATCCACGATAACCGGCCTCAGGTGGCCTTTGCGGGCCGCTCCAATGTGGGGAAGTCTTCCACCATCAACCGGATCCTGAACCGGAAGAACTTCGCGCGGGTGGGTTCCGCCCCGGGAAAGACGGTGCATGTCAATTACTTCCTCATTGACAACCAGATGTACCTGGTGGATCTGCCCGGCTATGGCTACGCCAAGGTGTCCCGGGCGGAGAAGGAGCGCTGGGCCAGGCTGATGGAGAGCTATTTCGCGGATCCGGAGACCGTTGACGTGGGGGTTATGATTGTGGACGCCCGCCACAAGCCCACTGAGAACGATGTGACCATGGCGGAGTGTTTCAAGAACTCCGGCGCTGCCCTGGTGGTGGTGGCCAATAAGCTGGACAAGCTGAAAAAGAGCGAGATCCGGCCCAACCTGGAGACCATTCGGGAGACGCTGGAGCTGGATGACACCATGCAGCTGATCCCCTTTTCCGCGGAGAAGGGTACAGGGAAGCAGGAGCTGATCGACGCCATTTTGGAGCTGACCGGATTGGCCCAGGCGGCAAACGGATAAACGTTACCGTGCACGGAATTTTCTGTGCACGGTTTCTTGCATGATAGGGCGTGGATCTGTATAATAGAAATACTTATACTGTTTCTCAATGAAATGCTTTCATCGAGAAACCCGTG
>CAZVVH010000213.1:0-3440 GCA_964630475.1 uncultured Oscillospiraceae bacterium
CACGTCGATGATGTAGGACAGGGACTGGAAGGTGTAGAAGGAGATCCCAATGGGCAGGGGCAACTGGGGGACAGGGAGCTGCAGCCAGGTCAGGGCATTGACGGTGTCCACCAGGAAGCCGCAATACTTGAAAAAGCCCAACAGCAGCAGATTTACCGTAATGGAGAAGACCAGCCCTGGCCGCTTGTTTCCGATACCCGTTTTATGGTCCAGCTCCAGACCGGTGACATAGTTAAAGGCCACGCTGAACAGCATGAGCACCACATATACCGGCTCTCCCCAGGCATAGAACAGGATGCTGGCCATGAGCAGAACCCAGTTTTTTCCCCGCTCCGGCGCCAGAAAGTAGAGGAACAGGGCTGCGGGGAGAAAGAAAAAGAGAAAAAATAAGCTGCTGAAAACCATAATGCGTTATCCCTTTACGCAGGATAAGAATTCCTCCTCCCACCGCTCCACATGTTCCGATACGCCATAAAAGAGATAGTCCCCCTGCTGAAGGAGGATGGCATGCTCCAGCAGGTCGGTCTGATTGGTGCCGTAGTTCCGGAAGCTGTCCAGCCGCCCCTCCAAATGGGCCTGCACCGCCGCTTCCGCCGTCTCCGGATTTTCCATCTTGACAATGAGCAATTCAGAGACGTCCATCATGGAGTCCGCTGCCCAGTATACCGCCTGGTCAAAGTCGCCCTCCTCCATCTGAAAGGCGGACAGGAGCTTCTGCCGACTCTGGATGGTCAGAGCGGCCACCGCGGGATCCTCCTCCATGGCCTGACGAAGGTCCTCCAGGGAGATGGCTTTGGTGGGGCTGCCCAGGGCGGCGAATAAGTAGAGGAGGAGCAGGGCCACCAGTCCCAGCTTGAGTTTCAAATAAATGTTATTTGTTTTCATTGGAAAGCCCCGTCACATCCGCCAGATAGGTGAGCCACAGCGGGTAGAATGCGGAAATAGGATGGATGCCATCTGCGTCGTAAAGCTCCGGCTTTGCTTCCAGAATGAAGCTGCTGTCAATAAAGTGTACTTCCAACTGGCCGCAGAGAGCCTCCAGCTGGCTGTTATAGGTATCCAGGTACTGGTAAAAGCCCTTTGTCACCGAGGCATCCGGAGCAAACAGCCCGTGGACATAGATCGCAGCATTGGGCAGCGCCGCCTGGACGCGCTGGATGCAGGCTGTATAATGCTCCAGAAAACGGTCTACCTGTTCCTCATAGGTCTCCAAGTCGTTGAGACCAAAGCAGAGGATAATGACGCTAGGGTCCTTGCGGATGGCCTGTTCCACCAGGCCGCCGCCGGTGGAAAGGGAGACGCCGATCTTGGAAAATACCTGGGATTCATCCAGCCAATCGTACTCCACAATGCCCTGGGCGATGGAATCTCCTACAACTGCGGCCGGCTGAAACCAGCGGGACAGTTTGCTTCCATCCCAATCCGTCAGCCCCAGGATTTTTTCCTTTTCCGCCTCCTGGTCAAATTCCGGAGAGGCGGTCTCCGAGTCCTCTGGTTTCTCAGCCGGCTGTGTGTCTGCTGGTCCGGTGGGCTGGGGTTCCGGAGCCTGGCTGTGAAATTCCGGAAGACTCCGCTGTTCCAGCGCTGAAAGCGTTTGAATGTTTTCCTGAATGGCCCCTCGGGCGGAGGGGGAGCTGTGGTGGCTGTATATTCCGGTGCCGCAATAGCAGGCCAGGGAACAGGCGGCGATCCCGGCCAGGCAGAGAAGCTCCCTGCGCCGTTTCTTTTGCTTTTGAACGCAATCCGCTTTCATTTGGGCTTTTCGCTCCTTATTGTTCTCGTTTAATGGAAGCTCCGGGCTCCGCAGCCCGTGAGGCAGATCCGGGGAGATCCTACTGGGTATACGATTCAAAGGAACGTTTTGGTGCAGGTTTTTGAGATTTTTTCCGATTCCGGGGGAGCGGGCGGAGGAAGGGCTTGAAAGAGCCTGTTGATTCTTTTTGGAATCAGCGGTTTTCCGCCTTTTTCGCGATCCTGGCCTTATTCCGGCAAATCCAGCAGAACCTCATCAAAATCAAAGGACAGATCGCCGGAGCGGACCCAATAAGGTTCATTTCCGGTTCCAAACTCCTGCACATAGGCCCAGTCCCCGTCGTAAGCTTGGATTTCTACCCGTGCGCTGCTGCGATCAATCACCGTGCCGCCCGGGGCGTCATAGCAGTCGCAGTCCGTGATTCTGGCCTGATTCCCCTTTTCCAGCTTTGCCGGGTCCTTGCTCAGCAGATCGCTGGACACGTGCCCATAGAGAAAGGGGACATCGCCATAGGGGATGACCACTCTGCTCATGCCGTCGGCCTCCTCTAAAACCACGAGGATATCTCCCGCCTGTAAGGGATAGGTTCCGTCCACCGGGATCCATTCATAGGTGGAGTAGTCGTCTCCCTCCGAATAAGCATAGCTGTAACAGTCGGTCAGAAGGGTGTCCTTTGTCAGAACCCGGGTCTGTCCCGCCCGTTCCGTATAATGGAAGAAGGCTGCCACGGCCTCCCGGAAGTCCACGTTCACCGCCATTGCCGTGGCGAAGGTGCCGAACAACAGCACCAGAACGGCGGCCGCGCTAATTATCGCCCTTCTGACCCGCCGCCCGGGCCGGGAGAATGAAAGCTGCCCCTCCAGGCGGGCGGCGGTCTCTTCAATAAAGCCATCGGAGATCTCTCCCAGACTCAAAAGCAGTTCTTCTCGTTTCATCTGATAAGCCCCTCCTTTTCCAAATAAGTGCTCAGTTTCTTTCGCGTGCGGTAGAGCATGGATTTCACCTTGCTCTCGCTCATGTGACAGCGTTGGGAAATCTCCTGTATGGAATACAGATACCAGTATCGGGCCACAAATACAATTCGAGTCTCTTTGGGCAGGCCGCGCAAAAAGGCGTCCAGGCTCTCGGCCAGCAGCTGAGCCTCCACAATTTGCTCCACGCCGGTTTCCGCCGGGATACAGTCCTCCAGCTCTGACAGGGCAAGCTCCACCTGCCCGCCGCCCCGCTTCTGTGCATTGCATTTGATGTATTTTTGCAGGGACAGATTGCGGGTGATCTTGCCCAGAAAGGTGGACAGATGATTGGGGCGGTGGGGCGGAATGGCGTTCCAGGCATTGAGGTAGGTATCATTGACGCATTCCTCCGCATCCTCCCGGTTTTGCAGGATGGTATAGGAGATATGGAAGCAATACCTTGCGTATTTTTTGGCTGTTTCAGCAATGGCTGTTTCGGCCCGTGACCAAAACAGTTCCACAATTTTGCTGTCGTCCACGTCTATCAACTCCCTTTTCATATGAACTTCACGGAAGGCCTTCAACCCTATACATCCAAAAAAGGCGGGACGGGTTGCGGAAAAAACGTTTTTTGCCCCACCTGGGCTGAGCGTATTGTACCATATCCGCCGGGTGGGGTATCAGCTGCAAGACCATCCTTGACTGCACAGTGCCGTTCCACCTGAAGGACAAGT
>CAZVVH010000214.1:0-1441 GCA_964630475.1 uncultured Oscillospiraceae bacterium
GGCGCAGAACTCAGCCTCCTTCTTCTCCGAATGGCCGTCAACGTTGGCCAGGGCCGCACCGATATCGCCGATGATAGCGACCAGAGCCTTCAGGAAGTCATACTCCTCCAGGGCGTCCTCCACCAGAACCAGGGGAGCCACGAAGCTGTCACAGGTCTCATCCATCATGGTGGGCAGAATGGCAACCAGCTTGGTCTGGGTGCTGCTGTCCAGACGGGCAACGCTATCCCAGGTCAGCTTCAGATCGCCGTCCGTCTTTTTCGCAATATAGCTCATCAGATCGCCGTAATCGGTGATCTTATCCACAAACTGACGCTCCAGCCGGTCAAAGTCACCGTCGCTAATGGATTCAGTCAGCAGTATGGCTTGCAGAATCCAGTCGAACTGTGCCAGAGTCACCTTGGGATTATAGCCCTTACGGCCGGGGTCAGCCTTGTTGGCCGCATCCTGGTAGACCTTGTCCATATTCTTGATCAGCTCGATTGCCTGGTCATAGCTGGCGGTTGCGCGATCAAATAATTCCTGTGCTCTTCCCATAAGAATAGCCTCCTGTCAAGATTCAATAATATCGTATGTTTCCAGAACAACTCGAATTGCTGTTCCTGTTTATGGAATAAACATATCATACTTTTCCCGGCAATACAAGCGATTTCTGTGCAATTTTTCGGGCGGCCGGGCATTTTTGCCCGAACTATGCCGATGGAACCTGAAAAATTCCCGAAATTTGTTAAAAATCGGTTTTCCCTTGACAAATGCCAACGGACGTCCTATAATGATTACAAAATGTAACCATCCAAGCACCGTTTGCCCGCGGCGCCAGGCCGCTACACAATGGAGGATTTTACTTATGAAGAACCGTACCCTACACAGCAAAAGCCAGTCCCGCCGGTTGACCGCTCTGGTTTTGGCCGTGGTGATGATCGCTTCCGTGATCTCTTCTGCCGCCGCCATTACTCAGGCCGATATTGATGCCACTGCCGCTCAGATCAAGGAGATGCAGGCCGAGCAGGCCTCCTTGCAGAACAGGCAGGCAGAGGTTCAGGCCCAGCTGGATGACCTGAGTGCCCAGGAGAACTCCGCAGTGGATCAGCTTCTCCTCTATCAGCAGCAGGCCCAGCTGCTGGAGAGCCAGATCGACAACACCAACGCGATCATCGCAGATTATGAGATCCAGATCTCAGATACCCAGATCAAGCTGGAAGAGGCCCAGGCCAAGGAGGCCGAATATTACGAGCTGTTCTGTGAGCGGGTCCGCGCCATGGAGGAGAACAGCGTCACATCCTATTGGACCATTATCTTTGACGCAGAGGATTTCTCCGACCTGCTGGATCGCATCTCATTCATCCGGGAGGTTATGGACTATGACAACTGGGTCATGGATCAGTTGGCCGCCGCCCGTCAGGAGGTAGCCGACACCAAGGCGCAGTTGGAGGAGGAAAAG
>CAZVVH010000214.1:1541-3316 GCA_964630475.1 uncultured Oscillospiraceae bacterium
TACGGCTGTCAGTTCATCGGCAACCCCTATGTTTGGGGCGGCACCAGCTTGACCAACGGCTGCGATTGCTCCGGTTTCGTGATGTCCGTCTATGCCCACTTCGGTTACAGCCTGCCCCACAGCTCCGCGTCCCTGAGAAGCTGTGGCCGGGGCGTCAGCTACTCCGAAGCTCAGCCCGGCGACGTGATCTGCTACTACTCCAGCGCATCCCCCTCCGGTGGTCACACCGGCATCTACATCGGCGACGGAATGATGGTCAATGCGGCCAGCTCCAAGACCGGTATTATCATCAGCTCGGTCAACCCCAACCGCTCCGGTTTCGTGGTTCGCCGCATCGTCTGATGACACCGAGAGCATAACGACAGCAAACCCAAACGGCTCGGAGAAATCCGGGCCGTTTTTACGAAAAGAGGGAATTTGCCATGAACTTTCGCCCCATCATAGAGGCCATGAAGCAGGGCCAAACGGTGAAGCTATGCACTGTTTTGGAGGGGCCGGAGGCCGGTCTCTCCACCCTGGAGCCGGATATGCCGGCCGGCGGCTGCACCGAGATCCACGGCCAGCGCTGCTACGTGGAAGAATATGCCCCGCCCGCCAGAGTGGTCATTCTCGGCGGGGGCCATGTGGGAACCGCCGTAGCTTGGGCGGCCTCCTTTGTGGGCTTTGAGGCGCGGGTGGTGGACTTCCGAGCCAAGCTTTTGGATCCGGCCCGCTATCCCTCGGGAACCGAATTGGCGGAGGCCCCCTTTGACGACCTCCGTTCCGCCCTCCCTCCGGAGCCGGCCTATTATCTGGTGACCACCAACAGCCATACCAGCGACTACCAATGTGTTGCCCAGGTGCTCCGCCGTCCCTTCTGCTTCGCAGGTATGCTGGGCAGCCGCAAAAAGTCCGCCATGGTGCGGCAATGGCTGGCCCGGGACGGCTTTTCTCCGGAACAAATTCAACGGCTCCAATCCCCCGTGGGCCTGGACATCGGCGCGGAGACCCCGGAGGAAATCGCCATCAGCATTGTCGGGCAGCTGGTGGAGCAGCGCCGCAGCCGCCCGGCAAATCACATTCCCTCTGCCCTGCTGGCTCAGCTGGAAAAGCCGGACTGCGTGGGGGTGCTGGTGACCGTCCTCCGCAAGGAAGGCTCAGCTCCCCGGGGGGCTGGGAGCAAGCTGCTGGTATGCCGGGATGGCAGCAGCTTCGGCACCGTTGGCGGCGGCATCGTGGAATACGAATCCATCCGGCTGGCCCGGACCTTGGAAGGGTTTGCCCTCCGCTCCTTCCGCTCGGGAAACGGAGAGGCCGGGGCCATGGCCTGCGGCGGCATGATGGAGCTGATGTTTCAGCCCGTGGAGAATCATTGACAAGAGGACCGTAAAGATCCTCCTGGACACCAAACAGCGCCTGGTGGCCGGCTGCCAGGCGGAAGCCGGTGTCAACTTTCACACATTTTACCGACAAACCTTTTGACAAGGCCGGGAAAATGTATTACAATGCATGTAACCGTGCAGAAACCGCATGAGTATCCTGCACACCCCCGGACAGAGAAGCAGGCCTGAGGCTGAAAGCCTGCGGCGGGAAGGAGTTGGAGAAAGACGGCGGCGGAGCGGGGCCGGAGACGGCTGCGGTTCCCTTCCCGCACCAGAAGGCCAAAAGGATTTCCGCCCGGCGGAAATTGAATTTGGGTGGCACCACGAAAGCAGACCTGCCTTTCGTCCCAAAGCAGCTTTGGGATGACGGCGGGCTTTTTCTTTTCCCACTGCAAGAAACAATTTCTTTTTTTG
>CAZVVH010000215.1:0-3313 GCA_964630475.1 uncultured Oscillospiraceae bacterium
AAACCATCCAATGGAGTATGATGACACGCTCGTCCGCCAAATGCTCGAATGTGTGATGGTAGAGAATAAGGAGCGAATCAAAGTGGTATTCGTCGGTGGCCTTGAGGTGGAACAGGAGCTTTACTAATGAATAGGTTCAAATCCAGGTATCAAAACGCCAAAAATATCTTTTTATAGTCCCTAGACAAGTCGGAGCAAGTTCTATATCGCTTGCTCCGATTTTTTCAAAAGTCAGAACGCACTCATGCCGCTGCTTGTTTTATGCCTACGTTCGCAGTTGAAGCTTTCATAAACCCGTAGTATAATCCTCTCATATTCGAGCGATAAATCGGGATTTGTGGAGGTGGAAAAATGTCGCGTGCGGAGAGCGTTATTCTGACAAATATGGTCATGGTATACATTGAACACGGTGAAATACTGGTACAGCAGAAAGTAGACGATGATTGGACGGATCTCTGCTTTCCCGGTGGACATGTGGAAAAAGAAGAATCGTTTGTGCAATCTGCTATTCGTGAAATAAAAGAAGAAACTGGTTTGAACATATTGAAGCCCCAACTTTGTGGCATAAAACAGTTTTATACCGATAACAAAGAACGATATATTGTTTTACTCTTTAAGACGAATCAATTCAGCGGAGAAATTGTATCCTCCGACGAAGGAAAAGTGTTTTGGATTCGCCCCGAAACGCTTTCGGAATATCGGTTGGCAGTTTCATTTATGGAAATGTACAGGGTTTTTACCAGTGATGATATCAGCGAACAATATTCATATCAGGATGGTGACCAGGTAATTCGCGCACTTTACTGATTATAATTTGCAGGGGGAATGGTATGCTTATGCAATTTCCCGAGTTTTAGCAGGCCGACTGACACTTTGCGATGTCATAGTGGGTTTTCTGCACCCTGTGCACAAAGAAGCCCATCCTTTCGGATGAGCTCTTTGTGCTGAGAGGAATTCGAATTTTGATTAGAGTTCCAATGGCACTCCGACGGCGAACTTATGATACAGCCTTCTCCAGGGCCTTCAAGATCACCGCCAGCTGCTCCCTGGTGACCGGCTTCTGCCAGCCGTAATTGCCCTTGCCGTCGCCGTCAAACAGGCCCTGGGCCTTGGCCCACTCGGCTGCTTCCTTTGCCCAGCTGCTGGGATTGTCCCCGGTGCCGGTGATGTCGGTCAGGGCGGCCAGCTTGGCGGCCACCTTACTTTCCACCCGCTGGTCAGTCAGCGCTTCTAGTTCTTCTTTCGTCATATCAATTTCCTCCTTCGTCATTTCGGCCTTTACATCAGCCCGGAACTGATTCATGGTCACATTGTATCTGTCCCACCACAGGGCAGTGTCCCCGTGGTTGGAGGCCAGCCCCCGCTGATGGCCCTCCGCGTGGGAAATCACCACCCCGTCCGCCAGGGGATTCAGGTTATAGAGCTTGCACAGGTAGGCACACAGCTCCACCGCCTCCCGGTATGTGGCCTGGAAATAGGCCTTGTCCGTCTGGGCGTCCTCGCAGATCTCAAAGCCAATGTGGGTGTCGTTGCAGGTGCCCTTGCTGCCGGAGCCGCAATGCCAGCCCCGCATTTCCCAGGGCAGGGTCTGGTAGGTGGCAATGCTGCCGTCGGCCAGCTTGCCAATAAAGGCATGGACGCAGACCTGGCGGCCCCCAGGCCGGGCGGTGTTCCAGTGATTGCCGTAGAGGTTCTCCCCCAACAGGCCGTCATTGGGGCCAACATAGCGGCTCAGCTTCGGGTTGTTGGCTCCGGTGGAGTGGACCATGATTCCCCTGACGGGCCGGATTTTACCCACAATGTAGCACTCGTTCTTCGTCAGCAGCAGCTTATGCAGATTCATCGTCCCGCTCCTCCTTCTCGTCAATCGCTTTCAGCCCCACCTTCAGCACCTTGGTCAGCCAATCCGGCACCGCCGCGCCCATGACCACCACATTTTCCAGCACTGAACCCAGCTCCGTGAGGATGTACCATAGCAGCACGATAGGCAGGACGGCGCCGGGCCAGCTGATGCCCAGGTTCATTTCAGACACCGCCACACTCAGCCCCAGATCCGTCAGGGCGGCCACCGCCACAGCCAGCACCATGCCGGCCTTATGCCAAAGGCCCTGGCGGGCGGTTTTGCTGCTCCAGTCTCTGTTTTTGACAGCCGCACAGGTGCCGCTTAAATAGTCCAGCACCATGGCCGCTGCCCAGACCAGGGCGAGAATTCCCCGCCAGCCCAGAAGGGTGGCCAGGGCCGCGCAAAATGCGGTCATGGCGGCTTTTATGTACGTTGCGTGTTCCATTGATTTCCTCCTTATACTAAAACTTATTAAAAAGCTTTTCATAGCGCAAAGCGCGTTAAGTTTTTATGAGACGCCAAATTGTGCCGCAGGCACAATTTGAGCGTGCGCAGCACGCGGGATTCTTGATTAAACTTTTTAATCAAGAATCAGTCTTACACTCCGATGGTTACCAGCAGGTCAAGGGCAGTCAGGCTGCTGGGCAGGCCGCTCAGTGTGCCGTCCGTCCCGATGCTGAAGGTCGCTTCGGTTTTGGTGGGGGTGCCATAGGAGCCGGAATAATATCCGTCTCCGACGAACGCATAGACCGTGGTGGTGTAAGTGCTCTTCACCGCGCCATATCCCCATACCTTGACGGTTCCGCTTCCCTGGAAGCTGATGGTGTCGGAGGCGGATGTGATGTGGTACGCCTCGCAGTTGTTGGTGCCGGAACCGCCAGTCCCGCCGCTTCCGGAGTAGGTGCCGGAAACGCCAAAGATGGACACGCCGCTCTTGATATTCCCTGCCACCAGGTTGGCATCGCCAAGGATCGTCTGATCTCCGGTTAGATATGTCCCCGACGCAATGGTCTGATCGGCTGTGCCAGGCGTAATGGTTTGGGCGGCCTGCGCCGTGAGCGTTTTTGTGGACGTGGTAGTTCCGCCGGATGTGTATCCTGCGGATTGGACATGCTGGGACGTTATTTTGCCGCTTGAGTCAATACCGAGCGTCGGAGCCGGATGAGAGACACTTGCCATTGTCCCGGTGACCAGCGCCCCGTTCACATAAGCGGTCTTTCCGCTGAGAATGTCAGTCGCCGTGGCCGTGGCGTCAGAAGTATCCAGACCTGGGTCACAGACATGGGTACCCGTCACCTTCTCCCCGTTCACATAGGCGGTTTCTCCGGACAGAATATCTGCCGCCGTGGCCGTGGCGTCAGAGGTGTCAAGACCAGAATCGCACACATGGGTGCCCTTCACTTTCAGCCCCGCCGCAGAGGTAAAGGTCTTTCCGGATACCACATCGGCGGCGGTGGCGTCGCCAAAATT
>CAZVVH010000216.1:0-3286 GCA_964630475.1 uncultured Oscillospiraceae bacterium
AGGAGAGGCCTTTTGTGATTGCTTTTTACAGCGGTTTACGGTACAATGGATTTGTGCAAAAATGAAAAACTCGGGAAAGGAAGAAGCCGATTTATGATAAATACCACAAAATTAGAGCACGATCTGGACTATCTGCGCCTGCTGGCGGAGCAATACCCCACCGTTGAGGCCGCATCCACTGCCATTGTGAATATGAGCGCCATTTTGCAGCTGCCCAAGGGCACGGAGTATTATTTCAGCGACCTCCACGGAGAGCATGAGGCCTTTATCCATCTGCTGCGCTCCGGCTCGGGCAATATCCGCGACAAGATCGAGATGCTTTACGCCCACACCCTGCCAGAGATAGAGCGGGTGGAGCTGGCCTCCCTGATCTATTACCCTGAGGCCATTCTGCGGAAGAAAAAGCAGAGCTGTGACAACTATGAGGAATGGAGCGGCATTATCATCAACCGCCTGATTCCGGTTTGCCGGGAGGTGTCTTCTAAATACCCCAAAGTGCGGGTGGAGAGTATTATCAGCCACAAGTTCCGCTTCATCATTGAGGAGCTGATGGAGACAGATACCACCGACACTGATAAGCAGCGCTATTTCCAGGAAATTATCACTGCCTCAATCCAGTCCGGCATTGGTGACGGGGTCATTATGAACCTGTGCTACCTGATCCAGCAGATGACGGTGGACAACCTGCATATCATCGGAGACATCTTTGACCGGGGCCCCGGGGCCAACAAGATTTTGGATGAGCTGATGTACTACCACGATGTGGATATTCAATGGGGGAACCACGATATGGACTGGATTGGGGCCGTCTGCGGAAACTTGGTCTGCCTGTTCTCGGTGCTGCGCATTGCCATCAGCTATAATAACTTTGACATGCTGGAGGACGGCTATGGCATAAACCTGCGGCCGCTGTCCATGTTTGCGGCCTACACCTATCGGAACGACCCCTGCAAGGCCTTTATGCCTCATATTCTGGATGAGAACACCTACGATCCAGTGGATCCCATTCAGGCTGCCAAGATGCACAAGGCAGTGGCCATTATCATGTTCAAGCTGGAAGGCCAGCTGTTGAAGCGCCATCCGGAATATGACATGGACCACCGGCTGCTGCTGGATAAGCTGGACCTGGAAAAGGGTGTGCTGAAGGTTGACGGCGTGGAGTATCCCCTGACCGACACCAATTTCCCCACCGTGAATCCGGAGGATCCCTATGCACTGACCGAGGAGGAGCAGGCCCTGGTGGACGGCATTTACGCCTCCTTCCGCCACTCTACCCCGCTGAACCAGCATATGGACTTTATCATGTCCCACGGCGCCATGTATAAGACCATCAACCGGAACCTTCTCTATCACGGCTGTATTCCCATGAATGCGGACGGCTCCTTCCAATCCATGAAGCTGAACGGCCGGGAGTATCAGGGGAAGGCCCTGCTGGACGCCTTGGACTCCATTGTCCGCGCGGCTTATTTCCGCCATGACCAGGAGAGCTGTGACCTGCTGTGGTACCTGTGGTCCGGTGCCAAATCTCCCCTGTTTGGCAAGGAGCGCATGACCACCTTCGAGCGGTATTTTACCGACGCCAAGGAGCTGCGCAATGAGCCGAAGAATGCCTACTACACCCTGTATGAGGATCCGGAGACCGTGACCCGTATTCTGGAGGATTTCGGATTGGATCCCAAGACCTCCCACATTATCAACGGCCATGTGCCGGTGAAGCAGGGGGAGAACCCCGTCAAGTGCGGCGGACGGCTCTTCGTTATTGACGGCGGCATCTCCAAGGCCTACCAGTCCACCACCGGCATTGCGGGCTACACCCTGGTGTTCAATTCCCATTGCCTGAAGCTGGCGGAGCACAAACCCTTCCGCCGGGCGGACGGCGACGTGACCGCTGAGACCTTCACCACCACCCGCATCGTGGAGCAGATGCCCCACCGCATTATCATGGCGGAGACGGACATCGGCGAGGAATACCGAAAGAAGATTTCCGCCCTGCAGGAGCTGTTGGAGTTGTACCGGGAGGGCACCATCCACCAGAAACGGCCCTCCAGAGACGAATAACCGGAAAAAAGAACCGCAAGGCGCTCCGATTGGAACACCTTACGGTTTTTTGTGTTACTGGGGATTTAAAGCGCAAATTTCTTGCCGCCAATATATACGGCCTCTAGGTTCAGATCCTGATCCAGAATGAGAATGTCGGCGTACTTGCCCACGGACAGGGAGCCGATTTCCTCATACTTGCGGATGACCTGAGCGGGGGTTCGGGTGGCGGAGATGATGGCGTCCTCCAGAGGCAGGCCAAATTTCACCACGTTCTGTAGGGCCTTCAGCACGGAGATGGAGGAGCCGGCTAGGGTGCCGGTGCCGTCGTCCAGGGTAGCCTTGCCGTCCTGCATGACAATGGGCTGACCACCCAGCATATAATGGCCGTCCGGCATGCCTGCGCAGCGCAGGGAGTCGGAGATCAGGGTCAGCTTGTGCCCATACAGCTGATGGACCATGCGGATGACAGAGGGATGGATGTGCAGGCCGTCGCAGATCAGCTCCACCGTGGCCCCGGAATCAAAGGCCGCACCGATAATGGCGGGCTTGCGGTGATGGAGGGATTCCATGCCGTTGAACAGGTGGGTGGTGTGGGAGGCGCCGGCGGCGTAGGCGGCCATGGCAATATCATAGTTGGCCACGGAATGGCCCAGGGAAACGGTGCAGACCTGGGAAACCTGGCGAATAAAGTCCATAGCGCCGTCCTCCTCAGCCGCCACGGAGACCAGACGGACCTGATTGCCGGAGGCTTCGTTCAGGCGGTTGAACATATCCACGTCGGGCTTGTGCAGGCATTCGGCGGCCTGAGCGCCCCGCTTGGCATAGCACAGGAAGGGGCCTTCCAGGTTTACCCCCACGCACCGGGCGCCGATGGACTCAAAGTCCCGAATGGCGTGCATAGCGGGGATCAGGGTTTCCTCCTTCAGGGTCATGGTGGTGGGAGTCCAGGAGGTGACGCCATGCTTCGCGTAGTAGGCGCTCATCTTGGCCAGTCCCGCTTTGCTGCCATCGCTGGCGTCCTCGTTGACCGCGCCGTGGGTGTGGATGTCGATCAGCCCCGGGATCACATACTTGCCTGTGGCATCAACGGCGCCGGCCCCCGCCGGTTTGCCGTCGGAGGGTGTGATGGCGGTGATCCGCTCCTCAAAGGAGAGATCCATGGGGGCAAAGGAGCCGGATTCCAGGAAAAGCATACCGTTTTTGATTTGCATAATAAGACTTCCTTTCCAAATGCGGCGAAAGATAG
>CAZVVH010000217.1:0-3285 GCA_964630475.1 uncultured Oscillospiraceae bacterium
TGATCTGGATCAGCATACCGCCGTTGTTCAAGGTGGAGTTGTCAACGGAGATGGTAGCGGTCTCGTTGGAGGAGCCGGTCTTCAGCAGGAAGGTGGCCAGCTTGGAGTTGATAACCGTGCCCTCTTCCAGCGTCAGGGAGTTTGTGTTCTGATGGAACATGAAGCCGAAGGTATCGGAATTGACAACGGAGTCCTTTGTCTCGGTAGCAACATACTCAACATCGGTTTCGCCGTCAGCGCTCTCCAGAGTGTAAGTCTTGCCCTTCTCGATGTTGGTGAAGGTAGCAGTACCGCCGGTGAAGATGCAGGCATAGGTACCAACATTGACCGTTGCGCCAGCGAAGGTCTCAACTGCGTCGCCAATGACATAGGTGCCGTAGCCGGAACCATAGTTGGTGGTGTAGGGGTTATCCAGGGTCTCGCCCAGCTCGCCGCCCTCTTCCTGCATCAGCTTGGAATCTTCCTTCGCATTGGTCAGGGTCAGGGAGGTGTTGTACATGTTCAGATACATGTTGGAGCCGGAGTCGGTGGACAGGACAGCCCAGTTTGCGGAAGAGGTCTTGGAATCAATGACATTCATGGTGGAGTCATTGCCCTCCAGGTTAGTGGTACGGGCAGTGCCCATGATGCCCAGGATCCAGGGAGGAGCAGCCATGGTGGTCTGGTCGGGGCTGTTCATGTAGCTCTCATACAGAGTGCCGCCCTGCGCGTCCAGGACAGAATTCTTGATGGTGACGGTTGCGCCGCCATCGCTGAATACAGGCATGGTGGCCACGCCAGCGGTGTAAATCTTGGAGTTCTCAATGTTGACAACCGCGTTTTCGCCCACCGCCATAATGGCAGTGCCCTTGCCGGAGAAGTCGCAGGTGTCAGTGCCGTCAGCATTCGTGATCATACTGATCTGTGCATTCTTAATGGTATATGCAGTGTCATTGATCAGAATGCCATTGTGGCCGCTTGTGCTGTCATTAATAATGACATTGGTGGCGCCCTTTGCGTTGTAGGTGCCACTGGTGATACGCTCAGAGGTGGACAGCTGCTCCTGAACACCATCAGCAGTGACATACAGAGCCGGATCATAGGCATAATCATCGCCAGCCAGAGTGGAAGCGTTCGTGCCGCCGCTGCTCCAGGAGCCAATGAGCCCGATTTCTTCGGGAGCCGCAGTCAGGGTTGTGGTGCCGCCAACTGCAACGGTATCATTGCCGGAAACCGTGACGTTATAGCCATTGACTGCACTTGCTCCGCAGGTCAGCAGAGACAGGCACATGGTCATCGTCAGGAAGCCAGAGATCCCGCGCATCCAGGTTTTCTTCATGTAGAAATCCCTCCTATTGAATTTTTGCATTCAGTGAATCTTGTTCAGCTCCTGTGCGGCTCCCGTCTTTTCTCCACCTATTGCACGATAAACCGCCTCGGGAGTGCCATTCTTCCTTCCTCCAAACGAAAATAGCACTTCTGCACAATTTTCCGCCTGAATACATTTTCATTCTAATTACTTTTGCTGTACTTTTCCATATTCATTTTGTCCAGACTTGCATTTCACATTTTGTTCACAGTGCACATACCGTGCCGAAAAGTTATATTAATTGCTTTTTTAATTTTTTTATTTTTCCATTATTTGGTTCCCATTTTATCAAATTCTTATTGTTTTCAAATGTATTCCTTTGAAAACAATTTCTTTTTTTAAATAATTCTATTTTCTTTCATTTCTCACTTTTTTCATACTTTCCTTCGGTTCCCTCTGTCGTTTTTTCATTTCGGAACAGATTTTTTATTTCATACATAACAGCCAGGTAAATTTGCCCTTTTAAAATGCAGCAGATTACATAATAATGGTTTTATGAATTTTTCCGGCTTTCGTCAGGAAATCACCTTGACATCTATCCCCAAAGTTTTTATAATGAACTGAATAATGTATCATTATGACTATTTTTGGGGCCGATGCTGAGGAACTGCCTCCCTTTTTGGGGTTTCCGGTTCCCTGACAGCCCATAAGGAAAGGTGATAGCGCTATGGCAAAAGAGTACAGACTGACGGCAGAGGCCCTGAAGCAGCTGCAGGAAGAGCTTCACTATTTGAAAACCGTCCGTGAGGACGAGGTTGCAAAGCAGCTGGCTGAGGCCCGCTCCTATGGCGACCTGTCTGAGAATTCAGAATTCGACGCGGCAAAGGACGATCAGGGCAAGCTGTATTCCCGCATTGCAGAAGTGGAATATATGCTGGACAACTATGTCCTGGTGGACGAAGGTCCTGCGGAGGGCGATGGCGAGACGGTTCGCATCGGCTCCTTCGTCACGGTTCTGGACATCGAGATGGATGAAGAAGAGGAGTACGAGATCGTCGTCTCCCAGGAGGCCGACCTGATGGCGGGCCGCATCTCCGAAGACTCCCCCTTCGGCAAGGCTCTGCTGAACCAGAAGGTGGGCGAGACCATCATCGTGGAGGCGCCCTCCGGCAATGTGGAATATAAGATCCTCGCTGTGAGAAGGTAAGGAGCGCAGCATGGCTAACGAAAAGAAAAAGCAGGCTCAGGAAAAGCTGCCTGACGTGGTGCGCATCCGCCATGAAAAGCTGGCGGAGCTGCGCAAAGCCGGCGAAGATCCCTTTGTCCTGACCAAGTTTGATGTATCCCACCACACCGCGGAGGTCAAGGAGCAGTTTGAGGCTCTGGAGGGACAGACTGTCACCGTGGCAGGCCGCCTGATGAGCAAGCGCCCCATGGGCAAGGTTTCTTTCTTTGATCTCCAGGACAAGACCGGCCGCATCCAGCTCTACGCCCGCAAGGACGAGATGGATGAGGCGGAATATCTGAAATTCCGTAAGGACGATATCGGTGATATCGTGGGCATTGAGGGCATTGTCTATCAGACTGAGCGGGGTGAAAAATCCATTCGGGTCAAGCACGCCACCCTGCTGGCCAAGGGCTTGCAGCCCCTGCCCGAAAAGTTCCACGGCCTGACCAACACCGAGCTGCGGTATCGCCAGCGCTATGTGGATCTGATTGTGAACCCCGAGGTGAAGGATACCTTTATTAAACGCAGTATGATTATGCGGGAGCTGCGGGCCTTCCTGGACAGCCGCGACTTCTTGGAGGTTGACACCCCTATCCTGACCCCCTTTGAGATTGGCGCCTCCGCCCGTCCCTTCTATACCCACCACAACACCTTGGATATGGATATGGTACTCCGCATCGAGACAGAGCTGTATCTGAAGCGCCTGATCGTCGGCGGCCTGGAGCGGGTCTATGAGGTGGGCCGTATTTTCCGCAACGAGGGCATGGAT
>CAZVVH010000218.1:0-3274 GCA_964630475.1 uncultured Oscillospiraceae bacterium
TGGTGTCCAACCCGCCTGCGGGCCGTGTGGGCAGGAAGCTCTCCGTGGGCAGCTATCGCATGGCGAGAAAAATCTATAAGTTTAATTGATGGGGACCGCCGCCGGCGTAAGCTGGCGGCGGTTTAGTCTGGTTTTTAGCGCATCATTCCTGAAAAATTTGAATTTTGGGAGAGAAAAGACTTGACATTCCACCAACTGGAAGGGATATGTTATATGTAACTACTGGAAAAGGAGAAGGTACCATGCTGAGAATCGAGCACTTGACCAAAGCCTACGGGGAGAAGAAGGCAGTGGACGATCTGTCCCTGCACATCCGACCGGGAGAAATCTATGGCTTTATCGGGCACAACGGAGCGGGCAAAACCACTACCATCAAGGCCTGCTGCGGCATTTTGCGGCAGAACGGCGGCGAGATTTATGTGGACGGCATCTCTATGGCAGAGCAGCCGTTGGCCTGCAAGGCAAAGCTGGCCTACATACCGGATAACCCGGATCTGTATGAGTTTATGACGGGCATCCAGTTCCTCAACTTCGTGGCCGATATTTTCCACGTCAGCGCATCTGACCGGCAGGAGCGTATTCGGAGGTTTTCCGACGCCTTTGAGCTGACCTCTGATCTGGCTCAGCCGGTGTCTGCCTACTCCCACGGCATGAAGCAGAAGCTGGCGATTATTTCGGCACTGCTCCATGATCCCAAGCTGATTATTATGGATGAACCCTTTGTGGGCCTTGACCCCAAGGCGTCCCATCTGTTGAAGGGGCTGATGCGGGAGATGTGTGACCGGGGCGGTGCTATCTTCTTCTCCACCCATGTGTTGGAAGTGGCGGAGAAGCTCTGCGACAAGGTGGCCATCATCAAGAGTGGCAGGCTCATCAAATCCGGAACCATGGAAGAGGTCAAGGGGGATAGCTCCTTGGAGAGCGTGTTCCTGGAACTGGAGGATGACCATGACTAAGGCATTGTTCAAAAAGCAGATGATGGAGGTTTTCTCCTGGATATACCGGAACAGAAAATCCGGAAAAAACCGTTCCAAGGCGGGGATTGTGGGGTATGTTCTGCTTTATCTGCTGATTTTCGGCATCCTGGGCGGAGTGTTCTATTTCATGGCCGATATACTGTGTGCGCCGCTGGCGGCGGTAAATCTGGGGTGGCTCTATATTGCTATTATGGGGCTGGTCTCGGTGGCCCTGGGGGTATTTGGCAGCGTATTCAACACCTACGCCAGCTTGTACCAGGCCAAGGACAATGACCTCCTGCTCTCCCTGCCTGTGCCGCCGGCGAACATCCTGCTGGTGCGGCTGTCCGGGGTTCTGGCCATGGGGCTTATGTATGAGCTGATCGTTATGATCCCGGCGGTGATCGTCTATTTTCTCACGGTGCCGGTGGGACTCGTAGGCGTAATCTGCACCCTGCTGATCCCCTTCGTCCTGTCCCTGCTGGTGCTGACCCTGTCTGCTGTGCTGGGCTGGGTGGTGGCTCTGGTCAGCGGGAAGCTGAAGAGCCGGAATATCATTGTGGTGTTTCTCTCTCTGGCCTTTATCGTGGCCTACTACTATTTTTATGCCCACGCCTATTCCATGCTGCAAAGCATTCTGCTGCACCCCCAGGCTGTGGGGGACAGCATAAAAAGCATCCTCTATCCCCTATACCATATGGGGCTGGCCGCCCAGGGCCATTTCGGCTCTATGCTGATCTTCACGGCCATGATCGGGATCCTGTTTGGCTTGGTCTATCTGGTGCTGTCCCACAGCTTTCTGAAGCTGGCCACGGCCAACCGGGGCATTGCTAAGATGCGGTATCGGGAGCGGCGCATGGCGGTGCGCTCGGTGGGACGGGCCTTGCTTGACAAGGAGCTTCGCCGGTTCCTTGGCAGCTCCAATTACATGCTCAACTGCGGACTGGGCATAGTCTTGATGATCGTTGCCGCCGCTGCCCTGCTTGTCAAAGCGGATACGGTGACAGAGGTGCTGTCTCAATTACTGGCGGGCAGTCAGGAGCTGATCCCCCTGATCGCGGCGGCAGCTGTTTGCCTTTTGACAACCATGAACGACATCACTGCGCCCTCCGTCTCTCTGGAGGGAAAAAACCTCTGGCTGTTGCAGTCCTTCCCGGTGACCGGGGGACAGGTGCTGATGGCAAAGGTGAAGCTGCATTTGCTTCTCACCTTGGTTCCGGCGGCCGTTCTGATAGCCGCTGTGGAGTGGGTGGTGAAGCCTGCCCTGGGATTTGCCATCCTCCTTCCGGTAGTGACTGGGCTGTTTGTCCTGTTTATGGCGGCCTTTGGCCTGTTGATCAATCTGAAAATGCCCAATCTGACCTGGACAAACGAAATTGTTCCGATTAAGCAGAACATGGGGGTGATGATTGTCCTCTTCGGCGGCTGGGTGATGGTTATGATTCTCGCCGTCGTATACGGCCTTTTGAGGAACCTCCTCAGCCCTATGACTTATTTGATCTGTGTAGCGGTGCTCCTTCTGATCTCCTCTCTGCTCCTGCTGAATTGGCTCCGGACAAAGGGCGCCCGGATTTTTGAAGGGCTATAAGGCGCGCAATGGGTGGGCAGATTATCACTGGATATGGCGATATATGGCGATTGTCATTTGACAGCGCTGTCCACAATTGATATCATAATAATAGTGAGAGTAATTTTGCCGAAGTGGCAGAGTGGGCTTATGTGAAAACAGGGAGGATTGAGAAAATGGGCAAAAGGCTTTATAAATCCAATGAGGACAAGATGCTAGGCGGCGTTTGCGGGGGGCATCGCGGAATACTTTGGTATTGATCCCACTATTGTTCGCTTGGCCTAGGTGGTGTTCTGCGTCTTGGGTGGCAGCGGTGTGCTTGCCTATATTGTGGCGGACATTATCATTCCCTGCAGACCGAAAGAATTTTAAAAGCGGCTTCAACAACATGGAAAAGGGCCTGGTCCGTTTGGATCAGGCCCTTAGCTTGTCAAGAAGCTTCCAAAAAGCGTGTAAAGTGAACTGCTTCACATGGAAAACGTGAAATACCGATACGCCCCAGGCGTATTTCACGCGCGAAGCTTGCTCCAACGTGGTGCGGGCAGTGGGACTGAGACTCGTTGCGCTCGCGTGCATAAGTTCGGCTGAGCCAAAACCGCCGCGCCGGCTTGCGTTTTTGGAGCCTCACGTATCGAACCCGGGTTCTCGTCCCATCCATATGCCAAAAACAGCGGGACCCCAAGGGGGCCCCGCTGCTTTTGGTGCGGGTAGTGGGACTCGAACCCATACGACCATTCAATCACAAGCACCT
>CAZVVH010000219.1:0-3256 GCA_964630475.1 uncultured Oscillospiraceae bacterium
TCCGCACCGTCTCCGCCATCGCGCTGGGCTACCCCGCCCAGGAGCCTGCCCCCCGTCAACTGGGGGTCCGCTACGAGACCGATTATATTAAGTAAACCCACAAAAATGACACCCGCCCGGCCAATTGGCCGGGCGGGTTTTCTTTATATAAGGTAAAAAAGTATCTGATACAGAATCGCCACGCAAAATGACAAAACCAATTCCAGAAAGAATTCCTTCCCCTTTCGCCTTAAAACAAACAGGCCCACAAACCAGATGAGCACTTCCAGGCCATTTTTTATGAAAATTCCCTGGACAATCAAAATACCCTGAGAAAAAAGGATCCCGAGGATGAATGCGGAAATCAGAATCGCGATCAACCCGCTCCCCCTTGCATACCAGCAAATCCAGGCGGGCAGGATGGACAAAATAGAGAACATTACCCATATCATCATATAGCTTCTGGAAAAGAAGCCCAGTACAAACCGGCAATAAGTATAGTAACCGATTACCATGCAGATGAGAAAGAGAAACGTGTTAATGGATGCGCGAAACGGAGAGCGGGAATAGACAGAAATAACCGTTCCAAGCAGGATCCAGATAGCAAACCGCCCAAAAAAGTTATGGATATCCAGGCTTTGTATCAATTCCGGGAACCGATTATAGGCGCCGCTATCCAGCCACTTCTGAAAGACCCCAAGCCCCACCCCCCACAGTGCCATGCAAAGGCTATAGATCACTTGCATAGACAGCGCCTGGGGCGGTGCCGGTGTACGAATCCGGTTTAAAAACTGTTTCATCAAAATCCTCCAAAGGTATATAGCAAAAGAAAACCTCTGAATCTTACGATTCAGAGGTTTGGTGCGCGAGGCGGGAGTCGAACCCGCACGTCCTTGCGAACACTGGCACCTGAAGCCAGCGAGTCTACCAATTCCACCACTCGCGCATCCTATTCATTTTGTGCCTGGTGAAGCACAGGTATTATAATACTCTTTTGGAACCGGAATGTCAATACCTGTTTTTTCAATTTTTTAAAGTTTTTTCGCGGATTCTCCCCGGCAACGGCACCCCTGCTCAATCCTCCACATCATCAAGAATCTGGATGCCCGCCCCCATCAGGCCGGGGCCGGTGTAGACAGCCAGGGTAGCGTCGATCTCTGACTCCACAAAATGATCATAGTCGGGGAAGGCCTTGAGCATGGCCTCCCGGTGAACCGCATATGGCTCGGGTGCGCCGCCGTGAGCGGTGATCAGGTTATAGCGCTTGTGATTGCCCAGGGCGCTGCGGGTCAGCTCCAACAGCTTGGCCATGGCCTGCTTGCTGCCCCGGCACTTAGCCACAGAGCCAAGCTCCCCGGTGGGGGCGAAGGACAGGATGGGCTTCAGCTTCAGCATGGTCCCGGCCACAGCGGTAACCCGTCCAATGCGCCCCCCTTTTTCCAGGTACTCCAGGGTATCAATGGAGAAAAAGACATGGGTATTGCGCATGAGCTTATGGACCATCCGCTTGATCTCTGCCCAGGGGCGGCCCTGATTGATATATTCCATGGTTTGGAGAACCATGATGCCGCTGCCCAGGGAGCCGCTGAAGGAATCTACGGTATAAACCTCCAAATCTGACGCATCCTCCCCAGCCAGGCGCATCATATTATAGGTGCCAGACAGGCCGGAGGACAGCATAATGGCAATCACCTTCTGATAGCCCAGCCTGCGAATCTCCTGCAAGGTCTCATAGATATCTGCCGGACGGGGCAGGGAGGTCTTGGGCAGTTCGATCTTCGCCTGACAGTAGACCTCCTCGGCGTCAATATCGCGGCCGTCCCGATATTCCCGGTTCCCGCAGGTGATAATCAGCGGCACCACAAAAATCGGGTTATCCTTAATGTGGGCGGGCTTCAAGTCTGAGCAGCTGTCGGTGATAATGGCAATCTTCTCAGGGTTCATCTTCATAGTCATTCCATCCTTATTGTTCCAAGTCTGTTGAGTATAACATATCCGACCAAAAAATGCAATCGCAGATGGAAAGGGACATTCATTTTCCCGTTTCTTTTCCGGTTCCACCGTTCACCAGAGGCATCTTTTCGACAGGCTTCCCGTTTTCTCCATTTGACGAACCATATTCCCCCATGTTACAATAAGACAAAAATACGCCATAAGGAGGCGGCTTTTATGTCCAAATATGTTCTGGCCCTGGATCAGGGTACCACCAGCAGCAGAGCCATTCTGTTTGATGACCAGCAGAATATTATCGGTGTGCAGCAGCGGGAGTTTCAGCAGATCTATCCCCATGAGGGCTGGGTGGAACACGACCCCATGGAAATCTGGTCCTCCCAGTACGGCGTGATGAATGAGGTTGTGGCCCGCTCCAACGTGAACCCGGCAGACATTGCCGCTATCGGCATCACCAACCAGCGGGAAACCACCATCCTCTGGGAGGAATCCACCGGAAAACCCATCTACAATGCCATCGTCTGGCAATGCCGCAGGACCGCGCCCTTGGTGGACGCTCTCTGCGCCCAGCCAGGCATGGATGAATACATCCGGGAGGTCACCGGCCTGGTGCCGGACGCCTATTCCTCCGCCACCAAGATTCAGTGGATCCTGGACCATGTGGAGGGCGCCAGAGAGCGGGCTAAGCGGGGCGAAATCCTCTTCGGCACCGTGGACACCTGGCTGGTGTGGAAGCTGACCGGTGGCCGGGTTCATGTCACCGACCGCACCAACGCCAGCCGCACCATGCTCTACAACATCCGCACTCTGGACTGGGATCAAAAGCTGCTGGACGCCCTGGATATTCCCCGGATCATGCTGCCCCGTGTGGCGGACTCCAGCGAGATCTATGGCTACACCTCCATTGCAGGCTTTCAGGTGCCTGTGGCGGGTATGGCAGGAGATCAGCAGGCTGCCCTGTTCGGTCAGTGCTGCTTCAACCCCGGGGACGCGAAAAACACCTATGGCACCGGCTGCTTCCTGCTGATGAACACCGGCGGCCAGCTCTGCCGTAGCGAGAATGGTCTGCTGACCACCATTGCTATCTCCCTGAAGGGAAAGGTGCAGTATGCCTTGGAAGGCTCCGTCTTTGTGGGCGGCTCGGTCATCCAGTGGCTGCGGGACGAGATGCGCTTTTTCAGCGAAAGCCCCGACGCGGAATACTATGCCCAGAAGGTGCCGGACAACGGCGGCGTCTATCTGGTGCCCGCCTTCACCGGGTTGGGTGCTCCCTATTGGGACATGTACGCCCGGGGCACCATCGTGGGCATCACCCGGGGGACGAAGC
>CAZVVH010000220.1:0-3254 GCA_964630475.1 uncultured Oscillospiraceae bacterium
GTCCGGCTCAATACCGTGGAGGCCCAAAGCATCTATCTTTCCACCACCAGAGGGGTTTTGGATGTGGATTGTCTGAACGCAGACACGATCAGGATCGCTACTACCAGCGGCAGCTTTTCCTGTGAAACACTGGATGGGAATGTTGCCTATACCACGACCAGCGGAAACGCGGATATTAAGTCGGCTGTTGGTTCGGGAACCTATAAGGCCAACAATTCAGGCAAATTGAATGTAATATATATCGAAGTAACCGGCGACCTCTCTTTCTATAACAAAAATGACGGTATTTCTGTTACGCTGCCGGTTGATCCGGAATTTGAGTTTGAGGCCACAACGAAAAATGGCTCTGTCTCTACCACCTTTCAGGAAAATGGTTCTATTCATGGCAGAACAACAAGCGGCACTGTCGGGGAGCATCCAGCTGTGGTCGTCAAGGTGGAGACAAACAACGGAAATATTGAGGTGGAACAATGAAGCGGCGTGTTCTCCCTGCGGGATTGCACGGCTCCGGCGGAGGCAAGCCTGAGGGCCTGATTCAGGGATAAATTTTGCTCAAACCGGGAACTGCGGGCAGAAAATAAGATAAAAGCGTTGCATCCCCAAAAAAGTTATGGTATGATAAGCGGGATTATAAGGGAAATTCCCCGAAATAAAGGAGACGATCACATGAAACAACCGGTACGCGGCCTGTTTGCCGGTTCGTTTGACCCCTATACCCTGGGGCATCACGCGGTTGTGACCAAGGCAAGCCGCCTCTTCGATGAGGTCTATGTACTGGTCGGCTTCAATACAGCCAAGAGGCGAAATTTTGACGCGGAAAACATGAAGGCAGCTATTGAAAAGGCATTGGAGCAGGACGGAATCCAGAACTGCAAGGTAGTGACCTATGATGGCATGGTGGCGGATTACTGTGCGGAAAATGGAATCAACTTTCTCATCCGAGGCCTGCGCAATTCCATGGACTACGACTATGAGGAGAACATTGCCCAGGTCAACAAGCTGCTGAACCCCAGGCTGGAATCCATCTATCTCCGAGCGGACGATACGGCGGTTTCCTCCTCCATGGTGCGGGAGCTGCTGACCTTCAACAAGGACGTGTCCCGCTATGTGCCTGCCTCTGTTCTGGAGCTGGTGAAGTAAAAAATGTAAAGCGTAAAAACAGCGCGCTTCGGCTTGAAGTGCGCTGTTTTGTCATATAAATGAAGCATTATTTCAGGAAGCCGTTGATGATTTGCTCCTCCGCTTCGGTTTCGGTCAGGCCCAGTGTCATCAGCTTGATGATCTGATCACCTGCAATCTTGCCGATGGCGGCTTCGTGGATCAATGCGGCGTCCAGGTCGTTGGCCTCCAGCTGGGGGACGGCCAGAATCCGGGCGCTGCCCATGATGATCGCGTCGCACTCGGTATGGCCGCTGCACTTGGCATTGCCCACAATACGGGAGTCAAACTTCTGGTAGGAGTTGTCCTGGGCAACGGAACGGGAGACCACGTCGGCGCTGGAATCCTCCCCGTTGAGGCAGACCTGGTAGCGGCTGACCGCCTCCTGCTGGCCGTGGGTCAGCAAGCGCTCCCGCACCACCAGCTTGGCGCCGGCGGCAAGGTCGGCCACGGTGGTGCGGACAGTGGAGTCCACACCGCGGATTTGGACCATTTCCATCTCCATGGTGCTGCCCTCCTCCATATGGACCTCGGTGCCGGGATTCAGCAGGCGCTTGCCGGAGCCGTCTCCTTCGCCGTAATGCTTTTCCACATACTTGACCTTGGCGTTTTTGCCCACGAAGAAGCGGTGGAGGCCGTCGTGCTGGGAGTCCTGGGTGCCGCAGTTGCTGATGCCGCAGCCGGCCACGATGACCACGTCGGCATCCTCCCCAATGTAGAAGTCGTTGTAGACCAGCTCCTTCAAGCCGCTTTCGCTGAGAACCACAGGGATGTGGACGCTCTCGCGCTTGGTGCCGGGCTTGATTCGGATGTCAATGCCGGAGCCGTCCTCTTTGGAGGTGATGTCGATGTTTGCGGTGGTGCTGCGGGCGGCCATTTTGCCGTTGGCGCGGATGTTGTAGGCGCCCTCGGGCACGTCGTGGAGGTCAGCCACCTCCGCCAGCAGTCTCTTCTGAATCTGATCCATGTCACTGCACCTCCATGTAGAATTTATTGCAGCTGCCCACGGCGGAGGCAGTCCCCAGAAGGGTGGGGAGAATGTCCGCCTTGGGGCCTTGACTGGTGATCCGGCCCTCTGCCAGCACCACGATCTCGTCCGCAATGTTCAGAATCCGCTCCTGATGGGAGATAATCATAATAGAGCCGGCGGTGGTTTCCCGCATCCGCTCAAAGACCCGGATCAGATTTTGGAAGCTCCACAGGTCGATGCCGGCCTCCGGCTCGTCAAAGACGGACATTTTGGTGCCCCGGGCCAGGACGGTGGCAATCTCAATGCGCTTCAACTCCCCGCCGGACAGACTGGCGTTGACCTCCCGGTTGATATAGTCCTTGGCGCACAGACCCACCTCGGACAGATAACGGCAGGCATTGGAAATGGACAGCCGGGGATCCTTGGCAGCCAGGCGCAGCAGGTCCAGTACCTGGATGCCTTTGAAACGAACAGGCTGCTGAAAAGCGAAGCTGATGCCCAGATTGGCCCGCTCCGTGATGCTTAGGCCGGTGATGTCCCGGCCCTGGAAATAGATGCGGCCGGACGTGGGCTGTTCGATGCCGGCGATCAGCTTGGCCAGGGTGGATTTGCCCCCGCCGTTGGGACCGGTGACCACCACAAACTTGTGGTCATCGATGGTCAGATTCAGGTTGTGGATAATCTCTTTCTGGCCCTTTTCCGCAGGGACCTCAAAGGAGAGGTTTTCTAATGTAAGCATAATGGCCTCCGTGTAATCTCGCATTCTGGCTGCCAGCCAAAACACGGTATTCCTGTAAACTAGTTCTTTACAGGTTATTATATACGATTAAACTGGATTTTACCAGACCTTTTCCGAAAAGGAGAGAGGTTCCTGAAATAATTTTGCGCCCGCAGGAAAAAACAGTTGACAAATGGGGACGCAAGGTCTATAATTCAAAATAATTAAAGCAATAAACCTGAGAGAAAGAGTAGTAACCAGTCAGGATGGCTTTCAGAGAGTGCCGCATTGGTGGGAGCGGTGCAGTTGGAGATTGGCGAATGGACTTTTGAGGGCAGCCCGAACGGCTCTGAGCCAAGTAGACGCTGACGGTTTCGCATCCGTTATCTGCGGGCACGCTGATGGGCG
>CAZVVH010000221.1:0-3217 GCA_964630475.1 uncultured Oscillospiraceae bacterium
TCAATTTTTTGAATCTTTTTGTGGCCCTTCATCCGTATGATACAAAAGAACGGATGTTGCAGATTATGAATAAAACACTAGTCGCAAGGAAGCACACAATCATGTTTGGGATTTGCGTATTACTGATACTTACGATGATCGTTCCGTGTTCTGCATACAGTATAAGAAAAACTACAGACACGACGCATACTTCCAGTATGCATCCTGGCGGAGAATTTTTGCTAAGAGGATATCTATATTATTCCAGCAATACATCCACAAGTATCGTCTGTGACTATCTCGGAGTCTATGTAAAAAATACTGGTACATGCGCCATTGATACAGCCGTATTCAAGGCATTCAACGGCAAGGGTTGGGGAAATAACAACGACCTCACTGGTGACTATTATAATGATCCAACATTTGACCGCCTAGAAGCAGGTGAACTTGTTTATCATAAAACACCGGTTTGGGCCTTGGCTGTAGGCGTAAGTTCAACCTATCTGAAGTATGGTAATGCCGCAATCTTCGAAATGGGTGCTGGAATTACGGAGTATGACTGTGCAAGTCACCAGATTTGGTGTTATTCCGATTTGTCCTTTGTAACCAGCCCTTAGTTTTGATGAAAAGAAACTGAATTTCCAATTCAGCTTCACTTAAATCGAGATCTGGGATTCGAATCTAAATATCCCAGCAGCTGCTAAGATTAAAACGGAGGGAGAATTATGCCAAAGAATAAAAAGGTAATATCTACAGGCATTTGTCTTTTGGCAATTGCCGGAATAGCGGCAGCAGCATATGCGATTACCAATACAGACACCCCTACAGTACAGAAAACAATTCTGTTCTCCGATTTTGTGAGCGGTGATCGCACTCTGTCTGCCGCAGAAGGCGATTCGCTTGATTCAGTTCAGGCATCTGATGATCTCATGTACCTTGATACCAGGTCTGCGGTGCTAAAAAACACGGAGACTGGCACAGAGTATAAGATGGTTACGTCCTCTTTTGAAAACGGAAGCCTGGCCTACACCTTTGAAGTGGACGCGGATTTCACCACCCTGGATGATTATGATGTGATTCCGCCGGTTGTATACATAGAAGAGGAGCCGGAAGAGGAAATTACGACGTCCCTGACTGGTACGAACGAGCTTTTCGCTATGGAGGTCAGCGACAGCATCGAGAAATTCCCTGACGCGCCACGCGGCGTTCTTGTTGAATACACCGCCTATGATACTAAGACTGTGCCATTTAGCATGGTGCTTATTTCCGATGGAGAGGTTTATGATAACTGCTCTACTTCCTATTATTTCGATAATGAAACCGGGGATTTTACCCGCGGTTACTTTATCTTCTTCGGTATCACTGTGGATGAGCTTAGCGCAGACGCAGCCCTTGAAGTGAACAGCGTAGCTCATAAATACATTCCCACTGATTTCAGTTTAGCAGAGTAATAGCAGCCTTGTTATGAAGCCCTCAAATGGAAGCTTTCCCCACTTTTGCGCAAAAAGGAGCACGGCAAAAGCCGTGCTCCTTGTTCTTGTTTTTAGGCAATCAGCCGGCCATGTGCATGGCTGCGCAGGCTGCCAGGGAGAGGAAGGCCTGCTCCTTGGTGTCGGAACGAGAGGTAACAGCGATGGGAATCCGGGCGCCTACCACCACGCCGCAGGAGGAGGCGTGGCCGTTCATCTGAAGGGCCTTGATCAGCAGGTTGCCGGTCAGCAGGTCGGGAACCACAATGCCGTCAAATTCGCCACACAGAGGGCAGTCATAACCCTTCAGGCGGGCAGCCTCCTTGGAGACGATCAGGTCATAGGAGATGGGGCCAACCAGCTGGCAGTTGGCAATGGCGTGCTCGCTGTGGTCACGGACGATGTTCTGCGCCTCGATGGTATCGGGCATATGGAATGCGGGCTGCTCGGTCAGAGCCAGCAGGGCGATATTGGGCTTCTCATAGCCCAGAACGGTCAGCAGACCGGCCATATTCTCAATGACCTTCTTGCGCTGGTTCAGATCAGGACGTACCAGGACAGTGACATCGGAGACAGCCAGAACCCGGTCATAGTCCGCGAACTTAACCATGGTGACCTGAGTCAGCAGACGGTCCTCCACCAGCAGGTGGTTGTTCTTATCCATGATGGGCAGCAGGAAGTCACGGGTCTGCGTGTTGCCGCGCATCAGGACATCCGCCTTGTTGTCATGGATCATATCAATGCAGTGCTGCACCACATTCTCCGTGTCAGCCACAGGCTCCAGCGTATATTTCTTGGTGATCAGCCCCAGACTCTTCAGCATATTGACGATGCGCTCCTCATTGCCGGCCAGGATCAGCTCGGCAAAGCCAGCGGCCTGGGCCTCAAAGGCGCCCCGCAGGATATTCTCACAGTCCGCGCCGGCGATCACAACACGGATGGGCTTATCAATGGATTTTGCCTTATCCACAATAAAATCAAAGTTCCGCTTATACATTGCTACCAACTCCTCCAAATATTTATCAGGCAAGCCTCTTTAGGCAACTTTCACTAGATAGACTATAATCCATATTAACCCAAAAGTCAATCCACTTCTCTCACATTTTTCTTCATTTTTTGCGGCTCCGGCATAAAAATTTTTATAATACGGCTTTTTTGCAGGAAGCATGCCGCCCTTCGGAATTCAATCACGCCCCAATACAGAAATTCTCTTGACGGCCTTTTATTTTGTAGTAAAATGAAAGCAAACGGGATTTTACCCACAATTTTAGGAGGTATCTATTTATGGAATTTACAGATGTCATCAAGCTGCGCCAGTCCGTCCGAGCGTTCCGTCCCGAACAGGTCACTGATGAGCAGGTTCAAGCCGTTCTGGAGGCGGCCTACAATGCTCCCGTGTCCATGGGCAAGACGGACAACATTCATCTGACCGTGGTTCAGAACCCCGAAATTCTGGACAAGCTGAATGCTGTTTTCAGCCAGGTGGTGGGTAACCCCGACGCCAAGCCCACCTATGGCGCTCCCACCCTCATCTACGTCTCCGCTCCCTCCTCCAATGAGGACATTTTAAACGGCGCCAACGCCGCTGTGGTGGTGGAGAACATGCTGCTGGCCGCCGTCAATCAGGGCCTGGGCGGCGTCTATCTCTTTGGTATCAGCCAGGCCACCCAAGGCCGTCCCGAGCCTGCCCAGCTGCTGGGCCTTCCTGAGGGCTTCCGCACCGTCTCCGCCATCGCGCTGGGCTACCCCGCCCAGGAGCCTGCCCCCCG
>CAZVVH010000222.1:0-1272 GCA_964630475.1 uncultured Oscillospiraceae bacterium
AGCCATGCCAACGCAGTCGTCCTTATGAGCGGTCAGGGTGTCCAGCAAATCCTGAGCCACCTGCAAATCCTCTTTGGTAGCTATGGCAGACTTTTGCGCCAGAAAAATCGGGTCTTTTATAATGGATTGAATCATAGCGCTTTCAGCCTTCCCAAAATCACTTCATCCGCTGGGCAGAATTCGTACTGGTCGATCTCGTCCACGGTGATCCACCGGATGTCGTTATGCTCTAATTTTTGTGGGATACCCTCGGCAATGGAGGCATTGAACAGCGTCAGGTGAACCGTCAAATCCGGGTATTCGTGCACCACGTCCATAAACACCTCCCCCACCGCTGCGGTGACAGCCAATTCCTCCCGGCACTCCCGGATCAATGCCTGCTCCTTCGTCTCCCCTGGCTCCACCTTGCCGCCTACAAACTCCCACAGGAGGCCCCTGGCCTTATGGGCCGGGCGCTGGCAGACCATAAATTTATTTCTGTCCCAGATCAGGGCGGCTACTACTTCGGTCATATCGCATTCCTCTTATTTCCGTCTGATCGGATGCCGAATCACGGTTTTCAGCTTTTCCGGACTGACCCTCCGTGCGTCACTCAGGTAGATTTCATGATGATAGCGGCTGTCCGAAAGATCAGTCTCATAGCCCTCTTTTGCGGCAAATTCATTCATGGCCTGAATGGTCGCCGGTTCCGCGTCATAGGGGCCGACGTGCATGCACTGGACGCAAAGCCCTTCCGCATAGGTCAGGTACTCCACCTTGGAAAAGACTGCTTTCTTCTTCCGGGTAGCCTCGGCTATCGCCCAGTCGAATTCTTCTTTCGTCACAAAATCCGGCAGGCGAATCAAGGATATCCACTGGAAATCCTCTTTCCGGGAATAGTCGATGCCATCTATGCCATCCTGCCACCAGAAGCCCTCCAGCGGCGGCACCACGTAGTCGAAGTAGCCCTCGATACGGTGATCTCCCATTTTGCTCATCTTGATGGTGAATGCGATGCCATACAGCAGGCTCATAGCCGTCTTGTACTCGCCGCCCTCCTGGTTGGGATTTCCCTTGCCCCGCACGGCAAGAAACCGCATCTCCGGCACGTCCACAATGCCCGGCTTTTTGGGAGGCATATAAAATTCCTTGTATTCCTTCTTATAGTCGAACGCCATATTTTGTCCTCCTTGTACCGCTGATCGTTTTAGCATGAATCAGATCATAGCTGCGGCAGAATTTGCACACATCCAGCCCCTGTCCCATGTAACGAATCAACAATTCCCCGCAGGC
>CAZVVH010000222.1:1372-3115 GCA_964630475.1 uncultured Oscillospiraceae bacterium
CGGCACTCCGGGTTTACCAGTGTGACAAACTCGTCTACAATAGCACCGTTCTCCACCACAGCGATGCCGATGGCGCTCATGTGATCGTTGGCGTAGTTAGGCGTCTCCACGTCAAATGCTATGTATCGGTTCGGTAACTCCGTTTGTTTGCGGCGATGCACCGCCGAAGCAGACTTAGCCCCGTCCTCCAGCAGACAGATGGCCGCCGCATATTTCTTCAACCGTTGTCGGGCGGTGTCATCCACCAGGTCCAAGCGGGTCAGGTCGCTGTTGTGACGCAGATCGGCCAGCTTTACCTGCCGGGCGATGGGATTTTCCTTCAGCTTTGCCACATAGTCCAGATAGGGCACGGACGGGTCGTGGGTCAGCAGCGCCAATGCGTCCAAAACCTGCTGTGGGAATCCCATCTCCGCCAAATCTTCTAAGGTATAGGGTGTGTCCTCCACCACATCGTGGAGCAGCGCCACCACAGTAGTCGCCTCATCCGGCATCTGCTCCGCCAGATGGAACGGATGGAACACATAGGGCAGGCCGCTTTTGTCCATCTGGTCCTTATGGGCGGCAAAGCATAGAGTCAATGCTCGCTTGGACAGGTCGGAATAAATCACATTCCATCATCCGTTCTGCAAATATTCCAAAATCTCCGCCGCATTTGTGTCCGGCTTTACCTTGGGCATGGCCTTTTCGATCATACCCCTTTCGTCGATCACATAGGTGGAGCGCACCACACCCATGCTGACCTTGCCGTAAAGCTTTTTCTCTTTCCAGACATCATAGGCCTGAATGGTCTGCAATTCCGGGTCAGACAGCAGGATGAAGGGCAGATCATATTTGGTGGCAAACTTCTGGTGGGAGGCTACAGAATCCTTACTGATGCCAATGACCACAATGTCCTTTGCCTGGAAGCCCTCGTAAGAAGCCGCAAAGGCGCAGGCCTGCCGTGTGCAGCCAGGGGTGTTGTCCCTGGGATAGAAATAGAGCACTACCTTCTTGCCCAGAAAATCGGACAGGCTGACGGAATTGCCGTCCTTGTCCAGTAAGGTAAATTCAGGCGCTTTTGTACCAATTTCCAGCATATCAATGCTCCTCCTTGATGAATGTATAGGTTGTATCGGTGGATTCCGCCTGTGAAAAGCGGTAGCCCAGCCGGTCAAAGGCTTTGATTTCTTCCGGGTTCTCAATCTGATGCTCCGCCAGGTAGCGCGCCATCTCACCCCGGGCCATCTTGCACAGGGTCCCCTTCTCGATGATCTTGCTGCCCTTCCGCTCTCCGAACACACAGGTGACGAACTTGATTTCCTTCGTCAGATGGTCGGAGACGCACCGGCTGTATTCCCTGGATGCTAGGTTGAGGACGCAATCCGTATCAGCGGTCAAGCTCTCATAAATATCTGTATTCCAAAACTCGTAAAGGTTTTTAGCTTCACATATTTTCAGCTTTGCCTGCATCTCCAGCCGGTAAGGCGTCACGCCGTCAAAGGGCCGCAGGACGCCGTAGAAACCGGATAAGATGCGCAGGTGTTTCTCCACATAGTCCAGCTCGTCATATGTGAACACGCTAGGGGCCATGTACTGGTACTGGATGCCCTCATAGGCCAGGATGGCCGGGGTCAAGTGCTGACGCAGGTCCATGGTCTGTAAGCGCTCAAAATTCAACTTGGCAATCTGGTCATTGCATTTCCAAAGGGCTTTCAGCTCCTCATAGGACATTTCCCGCAGCCGTTCATACAGCCGCTCTGTTTT
>CAZVVH010000223.1:0-3096 GCA_964630475.1 uncultured Oscillospiraceae bacterium
CCCTGGACGACTCTGCCAACAAGCGGCTGTCTGTTCCGGAAGCGTTCCTGGCCGTTGACGCCATTCTGGGCATCTATGAGAATGTCACCGCCGGCCTGGTGGTGCATGAGAAGGTCATTGAAAAGCATATTCAGGAGGAGCTGCCCTTCATGGCCTCTGAAAACATTATGATGGACGCAGTGAAGCGGGGGGGCAACCGCCAGGAGCTGCATGAGCGGATCCGTCAGCATTCTCTGGAGGCCGGCCGCCAGGTCAAGGATTTGGGTATGCCCAACAACCTGATCGACCTGATCGCCGGGGATCCCATGTTTGGCATGACCAAGGAGGAACTGACCGCCCATCTGGATCCCAGGAATTACATTGGCCGCTGCCCCCAGCAGGTGGATGATTTTCTGGCAAATGATGTCCGTCCTGTTCTGGAGCGGTATGCCGATGCCCTCACCGGTGCCACTGCTGAGCTGAAAGTATAAGCAGGGCCGGAACGGGGGTTGAGGGAAAGGTGCCATGAAAAGAAGCTATTTAAACAAATACTTGGCTGCGGGAACCACGGCCTTTATTGTCATTGCGTTGAGCATTATCTTTTACTTCTGCTTTGACCGCATTGTGGGCCTGAGATCCTTTGTGGCAAAGATACTTGCCTCGCTGATGCCAGTGACCTGGGGCATTGTAATTGCTTATCTGTTAAACCCGATTTACAATGTCCTGCACAGGCATTTGTATAAGCTGTTGGCGCGGAAGTGCTCTGAAAAATTCTCTCACGCCGTCTCCAAGGGAGGCAGTATTGCGCTGAGCCTGATAGTCCTGCTGTGTGTTGTCTATGCGTTGGTGGCCATGATTGTGCCCCAGCTGGTCGAAAGCATTTTAAACATTTGGGAGAATGCGCCTTCCTATATTTCGGAGGTCCGAGTCTGGCTGTTCCATCTTCTTGAGAATCAGCCGGAGATTCGGTCAGAGGTTATGAGCCTGTACAACCGGATTTCCAGCAAGGCGCTCAATCAGGTTGATGAGTATTTCAGCGCCTTTGATTTCTCGGCGGATTCCCTGAAGGAGCTGTTGAGTCAGGTGGGTTCGGTGGTCACCAGTTTGTCTGCGGGCGTTTGGCGCATTGTAACCGCCCTGAAGAATTTGATTATCGGCGTGATCATTGCCATTTATATCCTGGCAACCAAGAAGAAGATGAGCGCCCAGGCCAAGAAGCTCCTCTATGCGCTTTGCCGCAGGAGAGTGGCCAATGTGGTGGTGGAGCAGTGTTGCTATGCCAATAAGGTGTTCAGCGGTTTTATCTCCGGCAAGCTGCTGGATTCCCTGATTATTGGCATCCTTTGCTTTGCCGGGTGCAGAATCCTGGGGATTCCCTATACGATGCTGGTCAGCGTGGTAATCGGCCTGACCAACATTATTCCGTTCTTCGGACCCTTCATTGGTGCCATCCCCTGTGCCCTGTTCATTCTCCTGATCAGCCCCATCAAATGTCTGTGGTTTATCATTTTTATCATCATCCTGCAGCAGTTTGACGGAAATATTCTCGGCCCCAAGATCCTGGGAGACTCCACCGGGCTGAATCCCTTCTGGGTGATCTTTTCGCTGCTTCTCTTCGGTGGCCTGTTTGGGGCGGTGGGCATGCTTTTGGGGGTACCTGTGTTCGCCGTGTTCTACCATCTGGTGGATGAGGCCTGCAATGCGCTGCTGCGGCGGAAGGGGCTTTCCACGGATACCAGGAACTATGTTTTGCTCAGCCGGGTTGATGGGGGAGTATACCGGAAAATGGGTGACCCATCCTATGAAGCGGATCCGCCAAAGAATCATGGCGAGAAAAAAGAAAGCGCTCTGTTGATCTGGTTTAGCAAGCTGTATGGCCAGTCAAAGCTCAACGGAGATCCTCCGCCAAGGGACGAGCCGGAGCCTCAGGATGAGGAAGGTAAGCCATAAAGCTGCGGTATGACCGCTCTGCTGGAAAAGAGGAATTTTTATGTATTATGATCGTGTACAATTAAAAGAAGGGGCCAAGCGCCGCATCAAACAGGATGGCGTCCCATCGATCAAGAAGGTAACCCTGGTTTATCTCCTCCTGGCGTCCTTGCTTCCGTCCATTCTGCAGTGTATCTATGGCGGGCCGGTGGAAAAGATGGAAGCGGCTGTGATGCAGGCCTATGCCAATATGGACTTCGATTTGATGAGCGACCTGGTTGCGGAGACCTTCCTGGGCACGGCGGGCCTGATATCCATGTGCTGTACCATCCTGGTGGAGCTGTATTGCCTTGTAGTGGGTGTGGGATATTATTATTACACCATGAAGGTGTCCCGGAATCAAGGCAGCGCGGGTTATCAGGATTTAAGCTATGGCCTGAACTTTGTGCTCAAGATCATCCTGCTGTCCATTTTGATGTGTGTTTATATTTTCTTATGGACATGCCTATTTGTGATCCCCGGGATCATCGCTGCTTATCGGTATCGTATGGCCTATTATGCGCTCATCGATGATCCCAGCATCAGTGTCTCAGAGGCGATCCGCCGCAGTAAGGCGCTGATGGCGGGCAGAAAGATGGATTTGTTCGTACTGGATCTGTCCTTTATCGGCTGGTCATTTCTGACCGGTCTCTGCACCACAATTGGAGCGGAGGTCGGTACCTTGATTTGCGGCACCGGCAGTTTGGGTCAGTTGGTGGCTACGGTTCTGTCCTTTGCAGCTTTTCTGCCCCTGGGCGTCTGGCTGACTGCCTATATGCAGATCGCGGAAATCTATTTCTACGACTTTGCCCGGGGAGATCTGGCGGCTCGGAAAGCCGCGTATAACAGCGGCGGCGGTTATCAGCCCCCTTACGGCGGCCCGGACGACTGGCAGAACCAGTCGCCCCAGAATGACCAGAATCCCAACCAATGGGATCAGAACCCGAACCCCAACCAGTGGCAGAATCCGCCCCAGGACGACGGCTGGAGCGACGATCCCTGGAATTGATCCCTATAACAGCATAGCAAACGCCTGCTGCGGTTTGATATGTGATATGCTCCCCCATAAGAGACAGTTTTTCTGTTTCACTGTCTCTTATGGGGTAGCATATCAATCCGCAGCGGGCGTTTCCTGTTGTATGTAATTAA
>CAZVVH010000224.1:0-3090 GCA_964630475.1 uncultured Oscillospiraceae bacterium
CCCAGCTGTCCCGTGCCAACGAGAGCCGCCAGGATAAGCGCCCCATGCTCAGCGACCTGCGTGAGTCCGGCGCCATTGAGCAGGACGCCGACATTGTCATGTTCCTCTACCGGGAGGATTATTATAAGGAGACGGCAGAAAACCATAACCGGGCCGAGTGTATTGTGGCAAAAAACCGCCACGGCGAAACCGGAACGGTGTATCTGCAATGGCTGCCTGAGTTTACCACCTTCTCCAATCTGGATACCTACCATGCGGAGCCTTGATTCCCTGGAGGAGCAGGTGCTGGATCTTTGCCGCAGGGAGGAACTGCTGCCTGAGCACGGGCTGGTGTTGGCGGCGGTGTCCGGGGGCGCGGATTCCATGTGCCTGCTGACCCTGCTGGTTCGGCTGTCCCAACGGCTGGACTTTTCCCTGGCTGCGGCCCACTATAACCACTGTCTCAGGGGCGCGGAGGCGGACCGGGATGAAGAATTTGTCCGGAGCTGGTGTGCGGAACGGGGGATCCCCTGTTACTGCGGCCGGGGGGACGTGGCCAAGCGGGCTGCGGCCCTTGGAAGGGGTGTGGAAGAGACCGCCCGGGCCATGCGCTATGAATTTCTGGAGGAGACTGCGGCCCGCATGGGGGCGGAGCGAATTGCCACCGCCCACAATGCGGAGGATCAGGCGGAGACCCTGCTTCTCCATCTGGTCCGGGGCAGCGGCCTCCAGGGCCTGACCGGCATGGCCCCCAGGCGCGGAAGATTGATCCGCCCGCTGCTGGAGACCAGCCGGGAGGAAATTGAAGCCTATAATGAGGCAAACGCCATCCCCCATGTGGAGGACGGCACCAATGCGGACGTGAAATACAGCCGGAATTACCTGCGCCATCAGGTTCTTCCCTTGCTGAAACGCCTGAACCCCAATGTGGTGGCGGCCATGGGCCGTGCGGCGGAGAGCCTGCGCCGGGACAACGGCCTGCTGACCCACCAGACCGAGGAGGCTTTGCTCCCGGTGATCCGAAAAACGGAGACGGGAGTTTCTGTCCCCGCCCAGGCGCTGGCCCAATTGCCCCGGGAGCTGCAGCCCCGGGGAGTTCAGCTGCTTGTCCGGCAGCTGGACGGGGATGTGATCCTGTCCACCGTCCACCGTCAGGCGGTGCTGGCCCTGGCAGCCAGCGAAAAGCCCTCCGGTCAGGTGTCCCTTCCCGGGGGGCTGCTGGCCCGGCGATGCTATGAGCAGCTGATTCTCCTCCGCTGGGAAGAAGCGGCGGCGGAGGCGGCAAAGGAAGCGCCGGAGGCCTGGCTGTCCCTGCCCGGAGAGCTGGAATGGCGGGGACAGCAGATCACCGCCGAAGCGTCGGTTTACCAGGGGGAGGATCAGGAGCGGTTCAGCTTCTGGCTCAGGCTGGAGGGGGACCTGCTTCGGGTCCGGTCCCGCCGCGCCGGCGACGAATTTACCCCGGTGGGCCGCAGAAGGAAGAGCCTGAAGCGCTGGCTCATCGAGGAGAAAATTCCCCGTTCCCGTCGGGATGCGGTTCCGGTGCTGGAGGAGAAGGGAAAAATTTGCGGCGTTCCCGGCCTGGGTGCGGACTGTTCCGCCCACCCAAACAAGGGGGAAGCCGCCTGGCATATTATAACAAGAGAAAAGAGAAAGGATCTGGAACCATGGCAGAACTGATTAACGATGTAGAAAAGGTGCTTTTCACAGAGGAAGAGCTGAGCCAGCGTGTCAGTGAGCTGGCAGAGGAGATCAACCGGGATTATGCCGGGAAAGAGGTATTGCTTGTCAGTGTGCTGAGAGGTTCCTTCGTGTTCATGGCGGACCTGGTGCGCAAGCTCAAGGTGCCCTGTATGGTGGATTTCATGGCTTGCTCCTCCTATGGCAGCGGCACCAGCTCCTCCGGCCAGGTGAAGGTGACCAAGGACCTGAGCCAGAGCATCGAGGGCATGCACGTGCTGGTGGTGGAGGATATTCTGGACTCCGGCCGCACCCTGAGTTATCTTCTCAAGCTGCTGGAAGCCCGCAAGCCCGCCTCCGTCCGCCTGTGTACCCTGCTGGATAAGCCGGAGCGCCGGGTGGTGCCGGTGCATGTGGATTACTCCGGCTTCCAGATCCCCGACGCCTTTATTGTCGGCTACGGCCTGGACTATGCCGAGCGTTACCGCAACCTGCCCTATATCGGCATTCTGAAGCCCGCTGTTTACGAAAACCATTAACGAAGTAAGGAAGTGTTCTGATTGAAACAAAACCCCAGCAGCCGCGCTCTTTCCCGCCTGCTTTTGGTGCTGGCGGCGATCTGCCTGTTTTTCTGGATCTATTCCGCCCTGCAGACCGCCGGCGCCCCCAGTTACAGCCAGGTGCGCCAGCTGTTTGAAGATGAGCTGGTTGAGAAGTTCAGCATCACAAATCACACCATTTCGCTGGCCTTGAATGCCGAGCTTGACGGCAAAACCAGCATAACCGGCACCATTCCCTCTGTGGATATTTTCTACCAGGATATGCACGAGCTGGTGGAGGCCCAGCATGAGGCAGGCATTATCACACAGTATGACTACGGCACCGGAGAGGAAACGGGCTGGTGGGTCTATTGGGCGCCTGCCCTGGTGGTTGGCGCGGGCCTGTTTGTGGTGTTCTGGATTATGATGACCCGTCAGGCCCAGGCCGGCGGCATGGATCGCCAGAACCAGTTCAGCAAGGCCAGAACTGTGGATGGCTCCAAGAACAAGACGGTGACCTTTGCCGATGTGGCGGGGGCGGACGAGGAGAAGGCGGAGCTGCAGGAGATCGTGGATTTTCTGCGTAATCCGCAGAAATTTGTCAACCTGGGCGCCCATATTCCCAAGGGCGTCCTGCTGGTAGGCCCTCCGGGCACCGGCAAAACCCTGCTGGCGAAAGCCGTTGCGGGGGAGGCCGGGGTGCAGTTCCTGTCCATTTCCGGCTCCGACTTTGTGGAGCTGTATGTGGGCGTGGGCGCCTCCCGCGTCCGGGACCTCTTTGAAGAGGCCAAAAAGACCGCGCCCTCCATCGTCTTTATCGATGAGATCGACGCGGTAGGCCGTCAGCGCGGCGCCGGCTTAGGCGGCGGCCATGACGAACGGGAACAGACGC
>CAZVVH010000225.1:0-3083 GCA_964630475.1 uncultured Oscillospiraceae bacterium
CATGAATGACAGGGCGACTTTTGCGCAAGCAATCGAGTCCTGTCATTCATGCAGCCCCTTGTCGGAAAAAGGCCGAAGGCCTTTTTCGACACGCTCACGGACGGTCCAAGAACCGTCCGTTTCTGCTGTTCAGAAGTAATCGGAGATATAGGGCGTCTGCTGTTCGATGGCGTCCTCCAGCATGTCGATGGTAGCGCCGTCGGCCTGGAGCCGCCCGATCTTGGCCAGGTAATCCGGCCTTTTGTACCCCATCAGCATGGTCGTCATGGTCTGGATGCTGATCTGATCCCGGCAGGTTTCCGGGACCCGGATTGCCTCTCCATGCCCCTCTTTGGAGATTTTCAGCAGGAAGGTGCCCTGGTTGCAGTCCAGAATGGGATCGGTCAGCACAAATTTCCACTCCCGGTCTACCACGTCCGGCTTGAAGGGATACCGCTCCACAAAGGCGGGAAAATCCACGATCCTGGCCATATAGTAGGGGGAGATGATCTCCCGGATGCTGGCGTCCTCCAGCAGGAAGGCCAGCGGCTCGTCGGTATAGGTGTCGCCCTCCACCTGGTTTATCATGGAGAAGTGGGCGGAGACGAAGTTCCACAGGCCGGTGCGGGCGTCCTCGTTGTTGAAAATCATGTCCTTGATGTGGAATACCTCGTTGGCGATCCAGTAGATGATATACCCGTCCGGCTCATTCTGCTCGTTGTAATAGACCGCCGCCATGATGTCATCCGGGTCCCAGAGCCAGTACTCGTTCCAGGCCAGCTCATCCCGCAGCACTGCGCCGTGGGTGTGGGAGGCATACCGCTCATAGGTGCGCCTCAATTCCTCGCTGTCGGTCTTGACCCTTCGCACGTCTCCGGGCACCTGGCGGTTTTTGGGGAGCTGGTAATCCTTGATCTCATAGGAGATTTTGTCGGAGATCAGCTCCCATCCCTTGCGCCGGTAGTAGGGGATGGAATAGGGGTATAAATAGCAGATATACTGCCCTTTGGAGCGCATGTTTTTCAGGGCCTGCTCCAGCAGCTTGTGCATCAGGCCCATGTTGGAATACTCGGGGTAGGTTCCCACTCCGGTCAGCCCGCCCATGGCATAGGCTGTTCCAAAGATCAGTACCCGCATGGGGTAGACTGCCACCTGGGAAACCAGATTGTCCCCGTCAAACCAGCCGATCACATCCGCCTTTTCCATCGTGGGGAATTTGGCGCGGATGATCTCCTTTTCCTGCCAGCCCACGGAGCTGAGCTCCTGATCTGTCACCTGGAACACATACCGGAGCAGCGCGTTGTACTGCTCCAGATATTCGCTGCCGACAGATTTCATTTTCAAGTTCTTTTTGTTCATGGGAATGAAGTGCCTCCAAACTTTGTGCGGCCCAAGGCTGCTCTGCCTCTATTTTAGCAAAGTTGGCTCAGTTTGGCAATTTTTAAAGTATGACATATTTTAGGACCTTTGCCGCTGGCCATGTCCCGATGGAAGAAAAACCTGCACAGCCAGATCTGGCTGTGCAGGTTTTTGTTGATTTCGGAAACCACCGGCTTAGCCGGTGGTTATGACTTTTGTTTCAGATGCGGGCCTGATGGAAGGCTCAGCGGTGCTCCACATGCCAGATGTTGTCGGCGTAATTGGCGATGGAGCGGTCGGCGGCAAAGATGCCCGAGCGGGCCACGTTGATGACGGCCATCTGGTTCCAGCGCTTGTGGTCCAGATAGGCCTGGGCCACCACGGTCTGGGCGTGGCGGTAGCTCTCAAAGTCCGCCAGCAGCATATACTCGTCGGCGGGGCAGCCCTGGCCGTAGAGCAGGCGGTTGGTGATGTCGGGATAGCTCTTGCCGTCGGCAAAGCCCTTGGAGATCATGCTCAGGACCTCCTGAAGCGCGGGGCTGGAGTTGTAGTACTCATAGGAGTTGTAGCCGCTGCGCTTCTTCTGATCCACCTCGTGGGCCTTGAGGCCGAAGATGAAGATGTTTTCGTCGCCCAGCTGCTCCCGCATCTCCACATTGGCGCCGTCCAGCGTGCCGATGGTGATGGCGCCGTTCATCATGAATTTCATGTTGCCGGTGCCGGAGGCCTCTTTACCGGCGGTGGAGATCTGCTCGGAGACCTCGGCGGCGGGCATCAGCTTCTCCGCCAGGGAGACGCGGTAGTTCTCCAGGAAAAAGACCTGCAGCTTGCCCTTGCAGACGGGATCACTGTTGATGTGATAGGCCACGGAGTTGATCAGTTCGATGATCCGCTTGGCCACGGCGTAGCCCGGGGCGGCCTTGGCGCCAAAGAGGAACGTACGGGGCACAAAGTCCATCGACGGGTTCTTTTTCAGCTCCAGATACAGATGCAGGATGTTGAGCACGTTGAGCAGCTGCCGCTTGTACTCGTGCAGGCGCTTCACCTGGACATCAAAGATGGCGTTGACGTTCAGCTCAATGCCGTACTCCTTCTTGACATAGTGGGCGAATTTCTCTTTGTTGCTCCGCTTGATCTGGGCCATCCGGCGCAGTACGGTCTCGTCATTGGCAAAGGCCTCAAAGTCCTTGATGCGCTCGGGATGGATCAGGTACTCGTCGCCGATGCAGTCACAGATGAGCTTGTGCAGATCCGGGTTGGCTTCGGCCAGCCAGCGCCGGTGATCCACGCCGTTGGTGACGTTCTGGAACTTCTCCGGGGTGCGCAGCCATGCGGAGTGGAACACATCCTTTTTCAGGATGTCGGAATGGAGCGCGGAGACGCCGTTGACCGCGAAGCAGGCCGCGACGCAGAGATTGGCCATACGGACCTCGCCGCCCCAGATGACCGCCATCTCCTGGAGCTTGTTGTTGTCGCCGTGGAAGAACTCCCGCAGCTGGTTCAGATAGCGGTCGTTGATCTCGCAGAGGATCATCCAGATCCGGGGCAGCAGCTCCTGGACCAGATCCTGGGGCCAGCGTTCCAGCGCCTCCGCCAGGATGGTGTGGTTGGTGTATGCCACAGTGTGGGTGGTGATATACCAGGCGTCCTCCCAGTTCATGCCGTGGTCATCCAGCAGCAGCCGCATCATCTCGGGAATGACCAGGGTGGGATGGGTGTCGTTGATCTGGATGACATGCTTTTCG
>CAZVVH010000226.1:0-3078 GCA_964630475.1 uncultured Oscillospiraceae bacterium
GTATCCAGGATGTTGATGCAGAAGCCCTCATATTGGAACTGCATCACCGAAGAGGTTACGGAAATACCCCGCTGCTTCTCGATCTCCATCCAGTCGGAGACGGCGGCGCGGGTGTTTTTCTTGCCCTTGACCACGCCTGCCTGGGCGATGGCGCCTCCGTAGAGCAGGAACTTTTCAGTCAGGGTGGTTTTGCCGGCGTCCGGGTGCGAAATAATCGCGAAGGTACGGCGGCGTTTGATCTCAGATTCATAAATTGACAAAGGGAACCCTCCAATAAATTTAATTTTTCGAAAAAACTGTGTCCTACATGGGAAACCCTCCAAAATCAGCGATTGACACAGAATAAGTCATTATAATAATGTATTTTAACACGAAGGCTCTGCAATTTCAACTGGGCAAAAGGGGAAAGAGGGCTGTCAGCCGCCGGGCTAGCTGAGAAATTGCCGTTCCTCAAAATGACAGCCTGCCGCGATGCGGCAGGCTGTCGTGTGTCTTTATTTAATTATTTTCGTCCGCCAATGCCTTGCGCAGCAGCTGCAGGCCGCGCAGAACCTGCTTCTTCTCTTCATCCCCCAAGGGGTATAAGACCTTGCTGAAGTAGTCAGAGACACCGGAAGCGCTGCGGTTGCGGATTTCCACATACTTTTCCGTGGTCTCCACATAGATTACCCGGCGATCGGTCTCAGAGCGCCTGCGCCGAACCAGTCCCATGCGTTCCAGGCGGTCCACCACACCGGAGACAGTGCTGTTGGCGCTGCCGGTCAGGTCAGCCAGTACGCTGATGGGCACCGTTCCCTCCGTTTCCAGGAAGGACAGAACCAACGCCTGGGGAAACGTCAGGTTCACCTTTCCGTAATGCTCCCGGAATTGACGAGAAAACTCGTGGGTGGCAAGCAAATATTCCTTCAGAATCTCTTTTTCCAGCGCCATGATTAACATCTCCTGTTTTAAAACTCCGCCGCAGCGGAGTTCCCATTGCTATTTCAATAATAATGATACATTTTTCGCATGTCAATCACTTGGCAAAAAAATTCACGAAATCTTCATATAACGTTTACTTTTTCCGGTAATTTGTTTGGAATTTTTTCATTTCTCCCCGGCACAGGGAGAGGGGACATCCGGGCTGCCGGCGGGTTCTCCCGGGGGACTCAGCGGATGCCCAGGGCCTCCTTCAAAAAGGCAATGCATCTGCTTCGGGATTCTCCGGTTATAATCTGCTGATCCGTCGTGTCGTACTGGTTGTGTCCTGCCTCCACAAAATAGGTCAAGGTATTCCGGTTCAGAGAGAGGGAATCCAGGGGCCAGCCTTCCAACCTCTTTTCTGAGGGCACATCCACCATATAGAAGGCGCTCTGCCGGGTCGCCTCACTGCTTTCCATAAAGGAAGCAATCCTGCCCCTGTTATATACCGCCAGGCCGTCCAGATAAAAGGCCAGTGTTTTTCCTCCCAGGGAATGGATCAGCCCGGAATAATAGGAAATCATCTCCTCATCATCCAACCGCTTGCCGCCGTTCGGGGTGCGGATGTTCAATCCAGGCTGTCTGGGGTCGTCCAAAGGCAATTCGTCAAAGTACAGGCCGGAATCGCTGCCAATGACAAGGTCGAAAAACTGCCCGTAGAATTTAGCCTTGATGATGGCGTTCTCCTTGGGGGTGCCGCCCTTTTCCTCCGGCTCCCTGTCAATCCCCAAATCCTTCAGGGTCAAAAATTCGATCCCGCACCCGTCCAGCAGCGCCTCAAACCGCCTGACCTTGGAGGGATTGGTGGTGCCGATCAAAACCTTCATAGGCTCCCCTTTCTAGCTCTTTTTCTCACAGAAAAGCCGCCCCTGGCTTGCGGGGCGGCTCTGTTTTCACATGGTTCCTTATCCTAAAACTTATTAAAACGGTTTAATCCTGCTTCTTCAAACAGTTCTTCCTGCGGTGCTATAAAAAGGTTAATCAAGAATGCGTATTACAGCTGCATAGCCGCGATGACCTTGGCGCAGCGGGGGCACAGCTCTGCATGCTGGCCCTCCTGGCCGATGGCCTCGTTGTGATTCCAGCAGCGGGGGCACTTGGGGGCGGTGTTCAGCTCCACCTTGATGGTCAGGCCGGGGAACTGCTCGCCGGTCATGCCTTCGCCCTGGCCGGAAACCACATTGACCTTGGAGACGATGAACAGGGCTTCCAGGCCGCTCTCGTCCAGCCCCTGGGGGAAGGCCTTCTGCCCTTCCTCATTCAGGTACAGGGTAACGGTGGCGTCCTGCGCCTTGGTGACGGTCTTGTCGGCCCGGACCTGCTCCAGAGCCTTGTTGACATCGGCCTTCAGGGCCAGAACCTTTGCCCAGTGGGCCTGGGTCTCCCCGTCAAACTGGTAGGCAGGGTTGACCTCGGGAATCTGGTTAAAGAGGACGCTCTCCCCATCGGCGGACTTGTCATGGGGCATGGCCTTCCAGACCTCTTCAGCGGTAAAGGCCAGGATGGGGGCGATGAGCCGGGTCAGGCCATCCAGGATGATATAGATGGCAGTCTGGGCAGACTGGCGGGGGAAGCCCTCGTCGCAGTACAGGCGGTCCTTGATGATATCCAGATAGAAGTTGGACATATCCACCACACAGAAATTATAGATGGCCCGGTAAGCGGTGTGGAATTCATAGGCGTCGTAGGCGGTCCGGGCGGCGGCCACCAGGTCATTGAACCGGGAAACCGCCCACTGATCCAGGGCGATCATCTCCCCGAAGGGGACCTGCTGGTCGGGATCAAAGCCGTTCAGGTTGCCGATGATATACTTGCAGGTGTTGCGGATCTTCCGATAGGCGTCGGACAGCTGATTCATAATCTTCTGGTCGATGCGCATATCCTGGGTGTAATCCGCAGAGGAAGCCCACAGACGCAGCAGATCGGCGCCGTACTTCTTGATGATGTCGTTGGGGGCAACGGCGTTGCCTTGGGACTTGTGCATGGCCTTGCCCTGGCCGTCCACCGTCCAGCCGTGGGTGAGGATCTGCTTATAGGGAGCCTGGCCGGTGGCGGCAATGGAAGTCAGCATAGAGGACTGGAACCAGCCGCGATACTGGTCGCCGCCCTCCAGATACA
>CAZVVH010000227.1:0-1059 GCA_964630475.1 uncultured Oscillospiraceae bacterium
TGTCCTGGAGCTTCATCAGCAGGGAGACAATCTGAGCCTGAATGGAAACATCCAGGGCGGAAACCACCTCATCACAGACAATGAAGTTGGGCTGGAGCGCCAACGCCCGGGCGATGGAGATTCTCTGACGCTGGCCGCCGGAGAACTCATGGGGATACCGAAAGCGGAAATCCGGGTTGATCCCCACCATTTCCAGCATACGGACCGCCATATCCTGCATCTCATCCTTGGAGCTGAGCATTTTATGGATCTTCAAGCCTTCGCAGACGATATCCAGAATGTTCATGCGGGGATCCAGAGAGGCAAAGGGATCCTGGGTAATCATCTGCATGCTCTTGCGCAGGTGGCGCATGCTGCGCGCCCCGATGTCGGCCATATTGGCACCTTCATAATAGATCTCACCGGAGGTGATTTTCAGATTGCGGAGCAGACAGTTGCCGATGGTGGACTTGCCGGAACCGGATTCTCCCACAATGCCCAGAGTCTGGCCGCGCTTGATATTAAAGGTGACGCCATCCACGGCTTTCACAGACCCGACCTGCCGCTTCAGCAGGCCCTTGGTGACCGGGAAGTGCATCTTTAAATCCTTGACATACATGATGTCATCCGGGCTTAGGAAAGCGTCCTGGGGGCGCTCCGGCGCGCCGGGCATCTCAGTAAAGTTCAACGGCTGACTCATTCGCTCAGCACCTCCTCTCTCTCTTCATCCAGCAGGTCCTTGTGGAAGCAGGCACAGAAGTGGCCCTCGCCCACCTGTTCCAACTGGGGACGCTTGCAGCGACAGGTCTCATCCGCGTACTTGCAGCGCAGATGGAACGCGCAGCAATTGGGGCCGATCTTGGACATATCCGGCGGCTCACCCTCGATGGTGTGGAGGCCGTGGCTGCGGGGCAGGTCCAGACGGGGCACAGCGCGGATCAGGCCCAAGGTGTAAGGATGGGCCGGGCGCAGGAACACGTCCTCCACGCTGCCGTCCTCCACAATCTTGCCGCCGTACATGATCTTCACAGAGTCCGCATAGCGGGCGACAACACCCAGGTTATGGGTGATAATAATCAG
>CAZVVH010000227.1:1159-3019 GCA_964630475.1 uncultured Oscillospiraceae bacterium
TCACAGAGTCCGCATAGCGGGCGACAACACCCAGGTTATGGGTGATAATAATCAGCGCGGTATCATGGTTCCGGCGCAGCTTGTTCAGCTGCTCCAGCACCTGGGCCTGAACGGTCACGTCCAGAGCGGTGGTAGGCTCGTCCGCAATGAGGACATCAGGATTGCAGCTCATGGCCATGGCAATCATGGCCCGCTGCTGCATACCACCGGAAAACTCAAAGGGATACTGCTTGACGCGCTCCTCCGCATTGGGGATGCCCACCTCATTGAGCAGCTCCACGGCGCGCTTCATGGCCGCATCCTTCTTCAGGTTGCTGTGCAGCATAATATTTTCAGAAATCTGATCGCCGATGGTGGCCACCGGATTCAGGGCCGCAGAGGGTTCCTGGAAAATCATGCTGATCTCAGAGCCGCGGATCTTGCGATATTCCGCATCATCCATCTGGAGCAGATCCTGGCCCTTAAACAGCACCTGGCCGCCCATAACCAGTCCGGGCGGATAGGAAATCAGGCGCAGGATAGACAGGGCGCTGACGGTCTTGCCGGAGCCGGACTCGCCAATGATGGCCACGCACTCTCCCTTATGTACCTGATAGGACAGATCGTCCACTGCACGCAATTCCCGGTCATGGTTATAAAAATAGGTCTTAAGATTTTTGATCTCAAGAATCACATCATTTTCCATGATCTTACCTTCTTTCTCTTTGGTTTGCAGGAGTGTGCTTTACACAGCGGGAACTGCATCACCGATGGCAATGGAACTGTCATGGGTCACGGAGCAGTAGTAATTTGGCTCCTCGTGGAAGCGAATATAGACGGAACGGGAAATCTCAGCATAGGTCAGGACCATGGAAACAGCAACGGGGTTCACGGTCTCGCCGCTGATGAACACGTTCTTGCCTGCGGAAATCGGAGGCATAATGATTTGATCGAACTTTTTCAGGTCAAAGCCGTGGGCGTCCGCATGGGGATCATCGGTTCTTGCGTGAACATAGATGTTCTCTCCCTCCTCGGTCACATCAAAGAACATGCCGCAGGTAGGCTCAGCCGCATCAATGGGGAAGGGCGTGCTGGTCAGCTCATAGATGCCACCAGGGCCGATCTTAAAGAAGCAGACAGCGGGCTGCACCGCGTAAGCCATGGCGGACAGCGCCCAGTTGGGCAGGTGCCCCCGCAGCTCCACAATCTCAGCACCTGCACAGCGCTCCTTGACCTCAGCAACCGCTCTCTGCAGAGCCTCCTGGTTCCATGCGTGGTCACGCATGATAACCTTGCCGTCCTTCACCACGTCAACCAGTTCCAGACCGTAGCGGTCTCCCATCTCGCGCAAATCAATCACGCTGCGTTTTTCTTCACCCATAATCAATACCTCCATTGTCCTGCTGCCTTAGCAGCCCATTTTAAAATTCAAGATGGCACCAAGCTCCGGTCTGGGTTGGACGGGAGTTTGGGACTGATTTTATCAGTGTTATTAAGTATAAATTCCATTTCCTGAGATGTAAAATACTCTTTTGTTATGCTGCGATGTTCGAAACGGCATAATAAATATTTTCAGTTTTTCTCCAGGGCGGTGAGGCTCCCCCTTGGGCCTTTTTTGCAGTTTCAGACCCTTCAGGCTGCATTTTATTACGTTTCAAACATAACTCCATTCCAAAGTGCAATTTTACATTTTTCTGCTGTTCAATTATAATGAATTCAGATTTTACGTGAGTGCGAGTATGTTTCATGTATCCTTCCTTCTGTTTTTCCTCCTTTCTCATACTGTTTCTCAATGAAATGCTTTCATTGAGAAACCCGTGTGCAGCGCACACTGGCATCGTGCGATTGTACGCTGCGCCGTCTCATAAAAACTGAACACAC
>CAZVVH010000228.1:0-2931 GCA_964630475.1 uncultured Oscillospiraceae bacterium
CACCGTGGGCTGTGACTGCGACCGCTATATGGAGGTCTGGAACATCGTGTTCTCCCAGTTTAACAACGACGGTCACAACAACTACACCGATCTGGTGCAGAAGAATATCGACACCGGTATGGGGCTGGAGCGCCTGGCCGTGGTCTGCCAGGATGTGGACTCCCTGTTCGATGTGGACACGGTGATGAACATCACCAACCGGGTCTCCGAGCTGACCGGCGCCCATTATGGCCAGTCCTATCAGCGGGATGTTTCCCTGCGCATCATTACCGATCACATTCGGGCTTCCACCATGATGATCTCCGACGGCGTTCTGCCCTCCAACGAGGGCCGGGGCTATGTCCTCCGCCGCCTTCTCCGCCGGGCTTCCCGCCACGGCAAGCTGCTGGGAGTCAACGATCCCTTCCTGTATCAGGTAGTGGATACCGTGGTCCATGAGAACGAGCAGCACTATCCCGAGCTGAGGGAGAAGCAGGCCTATATCACCAAGGTCATCAAGGTGGAGGAGGAGAACTTCGGTCGTACCATCGACGGCGGCCTGAAGATTTTCTCGGATATGCTGGCTGGTCACAAGGCAAAGGGAGAGACTGTGTTCTCCGGCGCCGATGCCTTTAAGCTGTATGACACCTATGGCTTCCCCATCGACCTGACCATTGAGATGGCAGAGGATGAGGGCCTGTCCGTCAACGAGGAAGAATTCCACGCCCTGATGGAGGAGCAGCGGATCCGCGCCCGCGAGGCCCGGAAGGCCCTGGGCGACTTGGGCTGGGCCGGCATCGAGTTCGGCAAGGAGATGCCGGCAACCGAGTTCACCGGCTACACCAGGAGCACCGACCAGGGTGAGGTCCTGGCCCTGGTCTGCAATGACGAGCTGCTGGGCACGATCAGCGCCGGTACCGAAGGCATTGTGGTGCTGGATAAGACGCCCTTCTATGCGGAAATGGGCGGCCAGGTGGCCGACCACGGCACTATTACCTGCGGCGAGGCGGTCTTTGAGGTTGCCAATGTGCAGAAGAATAAGGGCGGCAAATATATGCACTATGGCGTGGTGAAGTTTGGCACCTTCAATGTGGGGGATCAGGTCACCGCTTCCATTGACACCGACCGCCGCAAGGCCATTTGCCGCAGCCACTCTGCTGCGCACCTGCTGCAAAAGGCTTTGCAGACCGTCCTGGGCGATCACGTCCATCAGGCGGGCTCTCAGAATGAGCCTGACCATCTCCGCTTCGACTTTACCCACTTCTCGGCGGTGACTCCGGAGGAGCTGTTCCAGGTGGAGCGGCTGGTGAATGAGGCGGTGCTGGCCGGCGGCCAGGTAGCCACCGATGTGATGACCCTGGAGGAGGCCAAGCAGCTGGGCGCTATGGCGCTGTTCGGAGAAAAGTACGGCGACACCGTCCGGGTGGTCCGCATGAAGGACGAGGACGGCAATGACTATTCCATGGAGTTCTGCGGCGGCACCCATGTGCCCAACACCGCCATGGTGGGCGCCTTCCACATTACCAGCGAGGGCAGCGTGGCTTCCGGTGTCCGCCGGATTGAGGCCATCACCGGACGGGAGAGCCTGAACTCCATCACCAAGATGGAGCGTGGGGCTGCCCGGGTGGCGTCCCTGCTGAAGGTTAAGCCTGCGGATCTGGCTGTCCGGGTGGAGGCCCAGATGGGTGAAATCCGGGAGCTGCGCAAGCTGGTTGACCAGTACCGGGACAAGGAGATGCTGGGCGAAGCAAACCGCTATCTGCTGTCTGCCAAGAGCGTGGGCAGCCTGCGGGTGGTCACCGCTACCCTGAACGATACTGGCGCGGATAACCTGCACAAGATTGGCGACTTCCTCCGGGATAAGGACCCCAATATTGTGGCGGTCCTGTCCAGCGTCAACGGCGAGAAGATCACCTTCCTGGCAGTCTGCGGCAAGGCCGCTGTGAAGGCTGGCATCCGGGCCGGGGATATTATCAAGAGCGTCACCAAACTTTGCGGTGGCTCCGGCGGCGGCAAGCCCGATTCCGCCATGGGCGGCGGCAAGGACATCCTGAAGCTGGACGATGCGTTGGCCACGGTGGACGATTTCGTTGCGGCGAAGCTGGCGTGAAGGAAGCCAGTTCTCATTGAATGAAAGGAGTGAATAGCGATGAGCGATTGTCTGTTCTGCAAAATCGTGGCGGGTGAAATCCCCTCCACCAAGGTTTATGAGGATGAGCAGGTCTTTGTCTTTCAGGACATTGATCCCCAGGCTCCGGTGCATTTTCTGGTGATCCCAAAGGACCATATCCAGTCCTGCGGCGCGATTACCCCAGAGAATTCCGCTGTGGTGGCCCGCTGCTTCGAGGTCATTTCCCAGGTGACCCGTCAGCAGGGGATTGAAAGCTTCCGCGTGGTTTCCAACTGCGGAGAGCAGGCCGGCCAGAGCGTGCCTCACCTGCATTTTCATGTGCTGTCCGGCCGGGATATGACCTGGCCTCCCGGCTGATAGAATCATAAGAAAGCGGCGCTCGGAAGAGCGCCGTTTTTCTGCCAAATTGGGTTTGTCAATCAAAGAACCTGTGGATGATCCACAGCAGGAGGCAGGCTCCGGCAATGTTGACAATGACGCCGAAAATGAAGCCATAGGCATAGATGCCGATCAGATTGCAGAGGAAGCCGCCCAAGGCGGAGCCTACAATGCCCACGATGATATTGCGGATCCAGCCGCCCTCCCAGTGCATCAGCTTTCCGGCAATCCAGCCGATGATGCCGCCGCAGAATAAACTCCAGATCACGTTCCAGATCATAGTAATTACCAGCCTTTCCGGATGGGATGACCCATCCCCTTTTTTCTGTCAATTTATCACAGAAGGGGAACATTCTCAAGTGTTTTAGTCAGCTTAAAGAAAAATTAATGGTTGATTGCATAATGAAGTTGAACAGCTGAGCGAAAAAGTCCATAGTGATTAT
>CAZVVH010000229.1:0-2890 GCA_964630475.1 uncultured Oscillospiraceae bacterium
ACGAATGATTTATTTTAACACATTCTGGAACATTTTTCAACACAAATTCCGCTCTCTGCGCTGCCTTTCCAAAAAGATCTCCGCTGTGGAGGCAGCGGAGATCTTTTTTTCACGCCAAACCGGGGTTCTAATTTTGATACAGCTTCTCCTCCAGCCAGCGGAGCACATCCCGGAACATCTCTCCCCGGTTCAGCTCGTTGTGCATCTCATGCCGGGCCTGGGGATAGAGTTTTAAGGTCACATCCTTACAGCCCACATCCAAAAACCGCTGATACACCTTGCGGACCTGCTTTCCGCAGCCCCCCACCGGGTCCATATCACCGGCATAAAACAGGATGGGCGTGGACGGATCCATCTTCTCCTGGTTCTTCCGGTTCCAGATGAATTCCAGGCCGGTCATCAGGTCCTGCACCAGTTGGACGCTGGCCTGAAAGCCGGACAGAGGATCCGCCAAATATTTGTCCACCTCCAGGGTATCCCGGGTCAGCCAGTCATATTCGGTTCTGATGGGGGCAAAGTTCTTGTTGTAGCTGCCAAACATCAGCTTTTCCAGCAACTCGCTCTTTCCCCGGCCTCCCAGCTTCAGGCCGGCGGCCTTGGCAATGGCCGCGCCGGCGGTCACCACCGCCCCAGGCTCCTGTCCGGTGCCTGAGAGGATACAGGCGTCCACCTTTCCCGGATAGCGAATCAGGAAGGTTCTGGCCAGAAAGGAGCCCATGGAATGGCCCAGCAGCACATAGGGCTGCTCCGGAAATTCCTTCTTCACCGTCTCGCGCACCCGGTCCAGGTCGGCGCACATCTTGAACCAGCCCGCCTTTTCCGCCGTATAGCCCAGCTCCTCCGGCCCGTTGGCCGTGTGGCCGTGGCCCAGGTGGTCGTTGCCCACCACATAGTAACCCCGCTCCGCCAGCATGGAGGCATACTGATCGTAGCGCCCAATATGCTCCGCAATGCCGTGGGAGATCTGAATCACCCCTTTTGGGGCGCCCTCTGGGCGCCATTCCAGCACATGCAGCTGGTGAATCCCGTCGCTGGACGGCACCGTAAATTCCTGTTTTGTCACCATATCAACCTCTCCTTCCAGTTCACGATACAAAAGCCTCCCGCCAGCTGTTTTGTCCCGCTTTCGCAGTGCGCTGTGATGCGCTGGGAGGGTTCTGCCGGCGTTCCTGCATTTTTTTGCTTTCTATTGAAATTTCATGGAAATATTCCCATAACTGTGGTACAATAACGCTGTTAAGCCCCGCTAACCGATCCCTGATCCGTGTTTTTTCAAGAGGAATCTATTTCCAGTATAATCGTGGCTATTTTGTTTGTCAAGAATTCTGAGCCTCTGGAGCCTGCGGGCTTTTCTTGTAGTATTTTCAAAAAGGAGTATCTTATTTATGAACATCACCGAACGTTTTCTCACCTATGCCCGGATGGGCACCCAGTCTGACCCCACTACGGGTACCCATCCCAGCACACCCACCCAGTTTGACCTGGCCCGGTACCTGGTGGATGAGCTAACCGGGCTGGGCCTGGAAAATCCCCATGTGGATGAGCACTGCTATGTCTACGCCTGGCTGCCCGCCACCCCCGGCATGGAATCCGTCCCCACCCTGGGGTTAATCGCCCATATGGACACCGCCAACGCCGTACCCGGTGCGCCGGTGAACCCCCGAATTGTCCACTTTGACGGTGCTCCCATCCAGTTAAACGACGCTGTGACCCTGGAGCCGAATCCTGCCTATATCGGCCAGAATTTGATTGTTACCGACGGCAACACCCTGCTGGGCGCCGACGACAAGGCGGGCATCGCCGCCATCGTCACCGCCGCGGCCTATTTGCAGGCCCATCCGGAGATCCCCCACGGGCGCATTGCCATCGGCTTTACCCCTGATGAGGAGATCGGCGGCGATCCCACCTTCTTTGACATCCCCGGTTTTGGGGCCAAGACCGCATACACTGTGGATGGCGGCGAGCTGGGCGAGATTGAATATGAGAACTTTAACGCCGCCAGCTGCAAGGTCTCCGTCCACGGCGTCAACATCCACCCCGGCTCCGCAAAGAACGTGATGAAGAACTCCATCCTCATGGCCAACGAGTTCCTCAGCCTGCTGCCCCCTGCGGAGACCCCCGCCCACACCGAGGGTTATGAGGGCTTCTTCCATGTGAATCACATCTCCGGCGACGAGAATCTGACCACCCTGCACATGATTATCCGGGAGCACAACGGCCCCAAGTTCGAGGCCCGCAAACAGCTGGTGGAGGACATCGCCCACTTTATGAACCGCAAGTACGGCGAGGGCACTGTCACCCTGGAGCTGAGGGATTCCTATCGCAACATGAAAGAGATGATCCTGCCTCACATGGAGCTGATTGAGAACGCCAAGGCCGCCATGGAGGCGGTGGGGGTAGAGCCTCTGCTGGTTCCCATTCGCGGCGGTACCGATGGCGCCCGGTTGTCCTTCATGGGCCTGCCCTGCCCCAACCTGTGCACCGGCGGCGCCAACTTCCACTCTCTCCGGGAATATGTTCCCATCCCCTCCCTGGAAAAAATGGCGGAGGTGCTGGTGGAACTGATTCGCCTCCAGAGGTAAGAGGCACCCATGTCCAGCTTTATTTTTGCCCTGAATTCTACCATGCCGGTGTTCCTAGTCATTGTCCTGGGATATTTTCTCCGCCGCATCGGCATGTTGACCAAGCCCTTCTGCGATGTGGGCGATAAGTTTGTCTTTAAAGTGGCCCTGCCGGTGCTCCTCTTCAAGGACATCATGGCCACGGATCTGTATCAGGATTTTAACTGGACCTTTGTGATCTTCTGCGCGGCGGCCACCACGGTGATGTTTTTTGGAATTTGGGGCTGCGCCAAGCTCTTCCTGAAGGACAAAACCCTGGTGGGCGCCTT
>CAZVVH010000230.1:0-2838 GCA_964630475.1 uncultured Oscillospiraceae bacterium
CCGGCCATTTGGAGATGGAAGCGGCAAACAGATCCAGCACACTGACCGGATCTCCCTTGTCAAAGGTGGGGGACTGGGGCACGTAGCCGATGCGGGGCCGCTTCTTCAGGCCGTTGGATTGCTGGAAAGTGATGGAGCCGGAATAGGGCATCTGGCCCAGGATGGTCTTGAAAAGGGAGCTTTTTCCCGCACCGTTGGGGCCGATCAGGGCGATCAGCTCGCCGCAGTGCATATGAAAATTCACGTCCTGGAGAATCAAATCGTTCCCCAGCTTGATGGACAGATTGTCCACACGGAGACAGCAGGCGCCGTGACAGCCGGCGTGGTTTCCCTGATGTTTGTCTGGTCTCATGTCAGCGCCTCCTTAATTGCTTCCACATTTTGGAGCAGATAGGTCTCATAGTTGTTGTCCGGGCCGTATTCCTCCGGGCCGCTCATCATCATGGTCAGGGCGTCCACCTGGACGCCGCACTCGCGCTGAATGGCCCTGGCTGTGGCGTCGCTTCCGTTGCGCTCCACAAAAATGACGGGCAGATCGTATTCGTCAATCAGCTTGACAATGTTGACGATCTCCCGGGCGGAGGCCTCGCTGCCTGCCTCCTCCTCAATGGCGGCCAGGATTTCCAGATCAAAGGCATCGGCAAAATAGGCAAAGCCCTCATGGAAGGTAATCAGCTGGCGGCAGGAAAGCTGTGCCAGCTCTTGGCGGCAGCTCTCCCCAAAATCCCGGAGAGATTGAGCCTCCGCCTCCCCGTTGGAGAGGTAAAGCGCTCCCTGATCTGGGTCTGCCTGGGCCAGCCCGACGGCGATATTCTCTGCCATCTGGGCGGCCCGGTCCGGGTCCATCCAGATGTGGGGATCGGCCTCTTCCGCGTGGGTATGCCCATCCTCATGTTCGTGCGCGTGGCCGTCCAGCAGGGTGATGCCTTGGGAGCAGTCAATGAAGGGCTTGCCCTCCAAGGCGTCCTCCATAAAGTCCTCCAGCCCGGCGCCGCTGAGCAGGATCAGGTCGGCGGACTCCAGCACCTTCATGTTGGTGACAGTCAGGGTGTAGTCGTGGAGACAGGCCACGGACTGGTTCACCACAGGGACGATGGTGATGTTTTCCGCCCCTTCCGCCACGGCGGAGGCCAGCAGATAAACCGGGTAAGTGGTGGCGGCGATGGTAATCCCCGTCTTTTCTTGCTGGCTGGACCCGCAGCCCCCCAGCCCGGTCAAAAGTGACAGCCCTACCAGCAGCAGGGCGGCAATGCGTTTTGAGATGGTCAAATCGGTTTCCTCCATAGAATGGCCCCAATGGGCCGTGTGCGCGTGTGAAGCCTATTATATCTAATCGGAGGGGAAATGTAAAGGATAAGTTTCAAAAAAGAGAGGAAAATCGGCGTGAAACCTGAGTTTTACGCCGATTTGTTCATATTCTCATTTGTTCAATTGTAGGGGAGGGATAACAAGCTGATTCCGGCGAGTTGCTGCAATGTCTCCGTGGACTATAATCAGGGGCTGCGATCCAATCAAGGAAACGAACGATCTGACATGCCTGAGATCAAGCGCGGTAGGGAACCTTCCAGATGTTCCGGGCATAGTCAGAGATGGAGCGGTCCGCCGCAAAGATGCCGGAGCGGGCGATGTTAATCAGCGCCTTCTGGTTCCAAGACTGCACATCCTGATAGGCCTTGACCACGTCGCCCTGACGCTTCACATAGCTTGCGAAGTCGGCCAGCAGCATATAGGTGTCTGCGGAGCCGTTCTGGCCAAAGAGCAGGCTGTTGGTGATATCGGCATAGCCCTTGCCGTCGGAGAAGCCGGCGGCGATGGCGTCGATCACCCGCTTCATGGCGGCATTGTGCATCATATACTCATAGGAGTTGTAGCCGCGGGCCTTCATATCGGCCACCTCGTCAGCGGTCAGGCCGAAGATGAAAATGTTGTCGTCGCCCAGCTGCTGATGCATTTCCACGTTTGCGCCGTCCTCAGTGCCGATGGTCAGAGCGCCGTTCATCATAAACTTCATGTTGCCGGTTCCGGAGGCCTCCTTGCCGGCAGTGGAGATCTGCTCAGAGACCTCAGCGGCGGGGATCATTCGCTCAGCCAGAGAGACGCGATAGTTCTCAAGGAAAAACACCTGCAGCTTATCCTTGCAGATGGGGTCGCTGTTGATCTGCTTGGACAGGGAGTTGATCAGCTCGATAATCTTCTTTGCCATATAGTAGCCGGGGGCCGCCTTGGCAGCAAAGAGGAAGGAGCGGGGCTGCATCTCCATATTGGGATGATCCTTCAGCTGCTGATACAGATAGACAATGTGCATGACATTCAGCAGCTGGCGCTTGTACTCATGCAGACGCTTAGACTGGACATCATAGATGGCGTCAGTGTTCAGCAGGATGCCGGATTCCTTGCGCAGATAGTTGGAGAAGGCGACCTTGTTGTCCCTCTTAATTTCGGCAAGGCGGGTGAGGACAGCGGGATCGTTCTTGCCTTTTTCAAAGTTTACCAGGGAAGCGGGGTGGAGCAGATAGTCGTCGCCGCCGGAAACCTGACAGATCAGGTCGTTCAGCTGGGGGTTAACCTCGGCCAGCCAGCGGCGATGGTCAACGCCGTTGGTCACATTCTGGAACTTCTCGGGAGTGCGCAGCCATGCGTCGTGGAACACGTCCTTCACCAGAATGTCAGAGTGCAGGGCGGAAACGCCGTTGACGGCGAAGCAGGCTGCCACACACATATTGGCCATACGCACGTCGCCATTCCAGAGAATGGCCATTTCATAGAGCTTGTTGCCGTCGTTATTGAAGAAATAGCGCAGCTCATCCAGATAGCGGTTGTTGATCTCGCAGATGATCT
>CAZVVH010000231.1:0-2783 GCA_964630475.1 uncultured Oscillospiraceae bacterium
CCCCGAATGGTCACAAAAAAGCAACAGAGGCTGCCTCACCTTTTGGTGAGACAGCTCCCTTTTTGCGCCTTGATGAAATTATTCCGCCGTGGCCACCGCTTCCGCTATCCGCACTCCGTCCACAGCGGCGGACATGATGCCCCCGGCATAGCCGCAGCCTTCGCCGCAGGGAAAGATACCGGACAGGGGGGACTGCGCATTCTCTCCGCGGAGAATGCGCACTGGGGAAGAGGAACGGGTTTCCACACCGGTGAGTACCGCATCAGGGGCGGCAAAGCCCTGGACCCGCCGGTGGAAGATGGGCAGGGCCTCCCGGAGGGTGTCTGTCACATAGGAGGGCAGGCAGCGGGTCAGGTCCGTCCAGGTGACCCCAGGCCGATAGGTGGGCGTGATGCTGCCACCCTGGGTGGAGGGGATTCGGTTGAGGAAATCTCCCACCAGCTGAGCCGGGGCGCGGAAGCTTTCTCCTCCTGCCAGAAAGGCGGCCCGTTCCCATTGCTCCTGGAATCGGACGCCGGCCAGGGGATCCTCTCCGGGGAAATCCTCTGGGCCCACGCCCACCAGGAAGCCGCCGTTGATGTTTTGGCCGTCTCTGGCCCGGCAGCTCATACCGTTGGTGACCAGCAGGCCGGGTTCCGAGGCAGAGGCCACCACCTGGCCCCCGGGGCAGACACAGAAGGTGAAGGCGCTGCGGCCGGAGGGCAGATGACAGGACAGCTTGTAGTCGGAAGGGGGCAGCCTGTCCCAAGCCGGGCCGAATTGGGCCTTGCTGATGTCCTCCTGACGGTGCTCGATGCGGACGCCGATGGCGAAATTCTTTTGCTCCATGGGCAGGCCGGCCTCATAGAGCATCCGGAAGGTGTCCCGGGCGGAGTGGCCGGGGGCCAGGATCAGCTGCTGGCAGGGGAGGCGGGTGGTTCCCTCCGGGCCAGTGACGCGGATGCCGGACAGGGCGTCTCCGGAGACCTGCAGCCCGGTGAGCTGATGCTGGAAGCGCACATCACAGCCCAGGCGGATCAACTCCTCCCGCAGGTTGCGCACCACTGTGCGCAGGATGTCCGTGCCGATATGGGGCTTGTGGGAATAGAGCACATCCCTTGGGGCGCCGAATTCCACAAAGGTTTCCAGCACGGTGCGGATCCGGGGGTCGTGGGTGCCGGTGGTCAGCTTGCCGTCGGAGAAGGTGCCGGCGCCGCCCTCTCCAAACTGCACATTGGAGGCGGGGTCCAGCACCCCGGTGGCCCAGAAACGCTCCACATCGGCGGTGCGCTGCTCCACAGGCCTGCCCCGCTCCAGGACGATAGAGGGAATGCCGTTCCGGGCCAGGTAGAGGGCGGCAAACAGCCCCGCCGGCCCCATGCCCATCACCACCGGGGGCAGGGAACCGGACCGGGTGACGGCGGGGAAGTGGTAGGGCAGCTCCTTCAGCTGGGTCACATTGCGGTCACGGAGCCGGGAGAGGACCTTTTCCTCCCCCTTTATCCGGACATTGACGCAGCAGACCAGATGAAGCTCCTGTTTTTTTCGGGCGTCGATGGAGCGCTTCACCAGCTGAAGCTCCTCCAACTGGTGGGCAGAGATGGATAGGATCGTGCAAACCCTCCGGCGCAGGGCGGTTTCGCCGCTGTCCAAAGGGAGACGGATATTGTTGATTCGAAGCATTGTTATCACCTGCTGTCAGTATATCATAGGGCCGTGGAAAAAGCCAGATCCTGTAGGGAAGGGGCTTCCCCGGGAGATAGGGGCGGGAAAAAGAAGAATTGGAAAATTGCCGTCGTTTTTCCATGGGAAGATTGGGAAAAAGGGAGCTTTTGTCGCAAATTCAGGAACATCACATTCCATTGAGGGGGTTTTGGGAAACAAGATCTTGTGGTTTTTTGAAAAATCCCACAAGATTTAGTTTCCCTACTGGACAACAAAGGCTGGAACTGCTAAAATAGGGGACGTTGCGGGAACCTGCCTGCCTGTATTTGGAGGCGGAAAAGGGCTCTCCAGCAGCTTAAAACAAGATATTGTGGTTGACATAAAAATAAACATACAATATTTAGTGGAAACCTCTGGACAAGTCCAGAGGAAGTTGCTATAATAGAGAAGGTGTCGTGAGGGGAGACTCCCTGACGACTTTAACAAGATATTGTGGTTGACATAAAAAATCCACAAGAAATGGAAAACGAGAACCTGCTGCGTAAAGCCGCGGATAGTTTCGCGCATAGAGACGAGGAGGAGCAAAATGAAAGTTATCAAGCGTGATGGCAGCACAGTCGATTTTGACCGGAGTAAAATAGTCATTGCCGTTCAGAAGGCCAATGCCGCTGTGGAGGAGGCGGACCGTCTGGAGCAGGACCGCATTGAAGCGATTGCCGACTACGTCAGCACCCGTCCCCGTCCCCGCCTGCTGGTGGAGGACATTCAGGATATGGTGGAGCACAAACTGATGGAGGCGGGCAAGTTCAACCTGGCCAAGGCATATATTATTTACCGTTATACCCGCGCCCTGGTGCGGAAGCAGAATACCACCGATGAGAGCATCCTGGCCCTGCTTCATAATCAGAATAAGGAGCTGGCCGAGGAGAACAGCAATAAGAACACTGTCCTGGCATCCACCCAGCGGGACTATATTGCCGGCGAGGTTTCCCGGGATCTGACCCGCCGCATCCTGCTGCCGGAGAAGATCAGCAAGGCCCACGACGAAGGAATTCTCCACTTCCATGACGCGGACTATTTTGTGCAGCCCATCTTCAACTGCTGCCTCATCAACATCGGGGATATGCTGGACAACGGCA
>CAZVVH010000232.1:0-2761 GCA_964630475.1 uncultured Oscillospiraceae bacterium
ACCGTACTGGCCTCCACCCGCAAGTCCGCCGGCATCATGGGCCTCTCCGCCTTTATCGTGGAGCGGGACCTGCCCGGCGTCTCTATCGGCAAGGAGGAGGACAAGATGGGCATGCGCCTGTCCTGTACCTCTGAGGTCATCTTTGACAACGTCCGCATCCCCAAGGACCACCTGCTGGGCAAGAAGAACCGGGGCTTCAAGTATATTATGGAGACTCTGGATCACTCCCGGGCCGGCGTAGGCGCCTTCGGCGTGGGCATTGGCCAGCGCTGCGTGGAGGAAGCCACCAAGTACGCCAAGCAGCGCAAGCAGTTCGGCTCCCCTATCTCCAACTTCCAGTCTGTCCAGAATATGCTGGCGGATATGGAGATCCAGGTTCAGTGCGCCCGCCAGATGTATCTGCATGCCGCTGCCCTAATGGACGCGGGCAAGCCCTTCTCTGCCGAGGCCGCCATTGCCAAGACCTTTGGCACCGACACCGGCATGAAGTGCGCCGTGGACGGCGTTCAGGTCATGGGAGGCTACGGCTATATGAAGGACTACCCCATGGAAAAGCTGATGCGCGATGCCAAAATCCTGCAAATCTATGAGGGCACCAATCAGATCCAGCGCGGCGTGGTCGCCAGCGCCTGCCTGAAGAAGTACCGCTAACCCAAACCCCAGTAAGTTCATTGATAAAGAGGTGTAACCAATTTGAATATTTTAGTCTGTGTCAAGCAGGTTCCCGACACAACGGTCATCAAGATTGACCCCGTCAAGCACACCCTGATCCGTACTGGTGTCCCCTCCATCCTGAACACGTTTGATACCTATGCTCTGGAAACCGCCCTCCAGATCAAGGATGCCCAGGGCGGCAAAATCACCGTTATCTCCATGGGTCCTGACCAGGCCAAGGCCGTCCTGCGGGAGGCCCTGTCCGTGGGCGCGGATGAGACCTATCTGATCTCCGACCGGGCCTTCGGCGGCGCTGACACCCTGGCCACCAGCCGCACCCTGGCCGCCACCATCCGGCTGCTGGAGGAGCGAAACGGCGCACCCTTTGACCTGATCCTCTGCGGCAGGCAGGCCATCGACGGCGACACCGGCCAGGTCGGCCCTGAGCTGTCCCAGCATCTGAACCGCAGCCTGATTACCTATGCCGTGTCCGCAGAGATCGTGGACGGCCAGCTGAAGGCCAATCGGGAAAGCGATGAGGGCTATGACTGCTTCACCGCTCCCCTGCCCGCCGTTGTCACCATGAACAAGTCCCCCCGTGACATGCGCTGGCCCAACCTGAAATGCTTCAAGTATGCCCGCACCGCCGAGATTCCTGTGCTGACCGCCCAGGATGTCATCGTGCCCGAGGACAAACGGGGCCTGAAAGGCTCTCCCACCAAGGTGAAAAAGACCTATACGCCCGTCCATGAGAAGAACGGCCGGAAGATCGCAGGCGTTTCCGGTGCCGCCGCTGCCAAGCAGCTGGTGGAGCTGATGTCTGCCGCCAAGCTGATTTAAGGAGGGCTATGGAAATGGAACACAAGAACCTTTGGGTGTTTATTGAAACCGACGAAGGCGCCGCCAAGAATGTGGGCTTTGAGCTGCTGAACCCCGGCCGCCAGCTGGCGGACAAGCTGGGGGAGGCTCTGGTGGCCGTTGTCATGGGCAAGGACGTCCGGTCCGCCGCCCAGGACGCCATCGCCTACGGCGCTGACCAGGTGATCCTGGTGGAGGGCGACGAATACAATACCTACAACACCGACGCCGCCACCTTCGCCATGTGCGCACTGATTGAAAAGTACGCCCCCAGCATTGTGCTCTACGGCGCCACCAACAACGGCCGCGATCTGGGCCCCCGGGTGGCCTGCAAGCTGGAGACCGGCCTGACCGCCGACTGCACCGGTCTGGACATTGATGAGGAAACCCGCCTGCTGATGAGCACCCGTCCCACCTTCGGCGGTAACCTGATGGCCACCATCGCCTGCCCCAATCACCGCCCCCAGATGTCCACCGTCCGTCCCGGCGTGTTTAAGAAGCCCGCCTATGATCCCACCCGCACCTGCGAAATCCTGGAGGAGGATATCCACATCAATCCCGCAGAGATCCGCGTCAAGCTGGTGGAGCGGGTCAAGGAGGTTGCCGAGGCAGTAAACCTGGAGGAGGCGGAGATCATCGTCTCCGGCGGCCGGGGCCTGAAGGAGGCCGGGAACTTCAAGCTGGTGCAGGATCTGGCCGATGTTCTGGGTGCCACCGTGGGCGCAAGCCGGGCCGTTGTGGACGCCGGCTGGATTCCCCATGCCCATCAGGTTGGACAAACCGGCAAGACCGTGGCCCCCAAGATCTATATTGCTGTGGGTATCTCCGGCGCGATCCAGCATTTGGCCGGCATGACCGGCTCCAAGACGGTGGTCGCCATCAACAAGGACCCCGACGCGCCCATTTTCGGCGTAGCCGATTACGGCATTGTGGGCGACCTGTTTGAGGTGGTACCCGCCCTGATTGAGGAGATCAAGGCGTACAAGGCTTGATAGATTGCATAAAAACAAAGTCCCCGGCCTTGCGACCGGGGACTTTGTGCTATAATGATTCCAAATATAACAAGCGAAAGGGGCCGCCCCATGAAAAAATTAGTCATCGGCATCCTGGCCCATGTGGACGCAGGCAAGACCACCCTGTCTGAGGCGCTGCTCTTTACCACCGACACCCTGAAAAAGCTGGGCCGGGTGGACCACAAGGATGCTTTTTTGGATACCAACGCCCTGGAACAGGAGCGGGGCATCACCAT
>CAZVVH010000233.1:0-2753 GCA_964630475.1 uncultured Oscillospiraceae bacterium
ACTTGCTTCTCCAGGTGATCCGGCCGCGGTTCATATCATACGGAGACATTTCCACGGTCACCTTATCACCCGGAAGGATGCGAATATAGTTCATCCGGAGCTTTCCGGAAATATGGGCCTGGATCGTGTGGCTGTTGCCAATATCCACCAGGAAAGTGGCATTGGGCAGCGCCTCCTTGACGACGCCCTCGATTTCAATCATGTCAGACTTTGCCAAGTTATTTACCTCCCTTGGATTGAATCGCGGAAGGCGGCCAATGCGCGACGCAAGTCACTGTCGCACACAGGTTCGCCTCTCTGCAATCGAATGATTGCCGGATGTGCGCTGGTTCCTACACCACGGACGTGCTTCCGCCGTTTCCGTTTCGGTGCGTCCAGCTTTCTCTCCTTTCCGTCCGCCAGCCAGACGAAGTCGCCCTCCGTTTTTAAGACGCAGAACAGGTTTCCTTTGTCATGTCCGGCTATGGAGAGAACGATATGATTTGTGGCCAACTCCATCTTATTCCTCGCAGCGGGTCAGGATTTCCGGCTCGCCATTGGTGATCAAAATGGTATTTTCATAATGTGCCGCCAGCTTTCCATCTGCGGTTACCGGCACACACCAGCCGTCGGGCATGTACTTGTTTTTAATCTGTACAGTTCCGGCATTGACCATAGGCTCCACCGCAATCACCATGCCAGGCACCAGAAGGGCGCCCCGCCCATGACTGCGTTCCACATAATTGGGCACCTCAGGCGCTTCATGCACCGATTCGCCCACACCGTGTCCGGTGTATTCTCGAACCACAGAGTATCCTGCGGCTTCCACCACTTCCTGCACACCCTTGGAAATATCGGAAACATGATTGCCGGCTTTTGCGTACTTGATGCCGTTCCAGAAGGATTCTTCTGTGACGCGGATCAGCCGCTCAGCCTCTTCCGAAATCTTGCCGCAGGCGAAGGTGGCGCAGCAGTCGCCGTGAAAACCGCCCCGATCGACGCATTTATCCTTATTCAGGTGATAATCACCCAAACAGGCGCCCACGTCCACCGAAACGATATCCCCCTCCTTCAGCCTGTACCTGCCAGGCACGCCGTGAATGATCTCATCATTGATGGAGATACAAGCGGCGCCCTTAAAGCCGTACAGGTGATAGAAGGACGGATAGCCTCCGTGTTTCTTGATAAATTTGCTGATGGCGTCGTCCAGCTCCTTTGTGGTGATACCGGGACGAACCAACGTACCTGCATAAGACCGAGCCTGCGCGGTCAGCCTGCCGGCCTTGCGCAGCATCTCGATCTGATGCTGGTTTTTAATTATGATCTGCTCAGACATCTTACTTCAACACTTCCATGATGGCGGCATTAATCGCCTCAATGGAACCCACATTGGGCACGCTCTTCAGGAGATTGCGCTTTGCATAGAAGTCCTTCAGAGGTTCCGTTTCCGTATGATAGGTGACCAGACGAGCCTTGACGGTCTCGGGCTTGTCGTCCTTGCGCTGCTCCAGCTCACCGCCGCAGTTGTCGCAGATGCCCTCCTTCTTGGGGGGATTCGCAACAATGTGGTAGGTGGCGCCGCAGGTGTGGCAGGTACGGCGGCCGGTCATGCGCCGTTCGATCTCCTCATCGGAAACCTCCAAAGAAACCACATCATCAAAGATAATGCCAGCGTTCTCCAGGGCCTCTGCCTGGGCGATGGTGCGGGGCACACCGTCCAGGATAAAGCCGTTGGCGCAGTCAGGCTCTGCCAGACGCTCGTTAATGACGCCAATGATAACCTCATCGGGCACCAGTTTGCCAGCGTCCATATACTCCTTGGCCTTCAGGCCCACGGGGGTGCCGTTTTTCACGGCAGCCCGCAGGATATTGCCAGTAGAGATTGTAGGGATATTCAGCTTCTCACTGATGATTTCTGCCTGAGTGCCTTTACCGGCGCCAGGTGCTCCCAGAAGAATCAGTTTCATCTTAAATCACCTCGTAAATTACTCAAGGAATCCCTTATAGTGTCTCATCAGCATCTGAGCCTCCATGGCCTTCACGGTCTCCAGAGCAACAGACACAACGATGATGACAGAGGTACCGCCAACTGCCAAGGTGCTGACACCAACAATATTGCCGGTGATGATGGGGAGGATGGCGATGACAGACAGATACAGGGAGCCGAACAGGGTGATCTTGTTCAGGACCTTGCTGATGAACTCAGCAGTAGGTCTGCCAGGACGGAAGCCGGGGATAAAGCCGCCGTTCTTCTTCAGGTTGTTTGCCACTTCCACCGGATTGAACTGGATGGTCGCATAGAAGTAACCGAAGCCCAGGATGAGGAGGAAGTAGAGGATGCAGTAAATCACGCCGGTGGTATCGAAAATCTTATAGAAGGTAGAATCGGTACCATTGGGGATGAAGGCGCAGATGGTGGCAGGCAGGGAAGCGATGGACTGGGCGAAGATGATGGGCATAACGCCGGACATATTCACCTTCATCGGGATATGGCTGCTCTGGCCGCCGTACATCTTGCGGCCCACCTGGCGCTTTGCATACTGAACAGGCAGGCGGCGCTCCGCATTGCTGATAAAGACAATGAACACCACCAGGGCCAGGATGCCGATCACGATCAGCAGGGCGCCCCACCAAGGCAGGGAGAAGTCGATGCTGGTGTTCTGGGACAGGCCGTATCTGTTGCAGATGCCGGTATAGATATAGTATACCATATTGGGAACACGGGAAACAATACCTGCAAACAGGATAATGGAAATGCCGTTGCCGATACCGAA
>CAZVVH010000234.1:0-2719 GCA_964630475.1 uncultured Oscillospiraceae bacterium
AGCCGCCCGGCAAGGTGATTGTGGTTTCGGGATACATCATGGGAATTACCTCCTTCGATCGTTTGCCCGGAGGGAGAAATCCTCCCGCTCCAGGGTGAAGTTGGGATTGTAGTAGGGGTCTCCGGCGGCAAGCTCCTGCCGCCAAATGGTTTGGAAGCGGGCGACCTCACCGCTGAAGCGTTGGGCCTTCTCCGGTGTATCATCGCTGCCGCGGCTCTTGGATTCGTAGTGGTACAGCTCGGCATAGGGAGTCCATACAATCAGATAGCCTGCCTGGCGGATGCGCATACAGAAGTCAATGTCGTTAAACGCTACTTTGAACTCCGTGTTCAGGCCTCCCAGCTCATTCCAGACGGAGCGGCGAACCATGATACAGGCGGCGGTGACGGCGGAGACATCCTGGGCATAGATCAGCCGGCCCATGTAGCCGGGATGGCTGCGGGCGAAGCCCCGGTGATAGTGCCCCGCCAAGGTAAGCAGGCCGATGCCGATACCGGCGTGCTGAATGGTGTCATCGGGATAGTAGAGCTTGGCCCCCACCGCCCCTACGTCGCGGCGCTGGGCATACATTACCATCTCCTGAATCCAGTCAGGAGAGATTACTTCAATATCGTTGTTCAGCAGGAGGAGGTATTCCCCCCGGGCATGAGCCGCACCAAAATTGTTGACAGCGGAGTAGTTGAACTCGTGAGTGGGATTCTCCCAGGTAATTACCCGAATACGGGGATTCCGCTCCAGCTCCCGATAATAGGAAAAGGTTGCCTCTTCGGTGGAGTTGTTTTCCACCACAAGAATTTCATAGTTGGGATAAGTGGTTTTTTCCAGAATGGAGCCGATACATTTTTTCAGGTCATCCCGGTGATCCTTGGTGCAGATGATAATGCTGACCAGGTCCATGGAGGAAAGGTCGTACTTCAGCCGGTAGATGGAGGGCACCACGGAGTCCAGCACCTGGCCGGGGAGCCCGACCCGCTCCAGGTGGTCGCTGACCGCTTTATGGGCGGCTTCGATCACATAGGGCTTGGCGCTGACGTCAGAGGCCACAGAGGCCTCGTGGGCGCGCCAGTAATACAGGATCTTGGGGATATGGACGATCTTGCGGGCCTGCTCTGTGAGCCGCAGTACCATGTCAAAATCCTGACTTCCGTCGCACTCGGGCCGAAACAGCCCCACCTTTTGCTGCAGCTCCCGGGAGAACACGGTAAAGTGACAGATGTAGTTGTTGGCCCGGAGGGTATCTGGGGCGTAGTCGGGCTTGAAGTGGGGGCAATAGGCGTCGGAGGGGGCCTTGTGGAAGGTGTTCTCATCGGTGTAGATGAAATCCGCGTCCTGTTCACAGATGGCCAGCATGTCCTCGTACAGGGCGGAGGGGTGAAGCAGGTCATCGTGGTCGAAGAGCGCGATGTAATCCCCCTGGGCCATTTCGATGCAGGCGTTGGTGTTGCCGGAAATGCCGAGATTTTCCTCCAGCTTCCGGTAGCGGATACGGCTGTCTTGGGCGGCCAACTCCCTGCAGATGCGGCCCACCTCCTGGTGGCTGTCGTCGCTGCCGTCGGCCAGACAGAGCTCCCAGTTGGAGTAGGTCTGATTCTGTACCGAGGCGATCATCTCCCGGAGGTACTGTTCCGGGGTATTATACAGAGGAACCAGGATGCTGAAGGTGATGCTGCGGGGGAATTTGGCGGCTTGCTGTGCCTCGTATTCCTCCTGGGTGCAGAAGAAGGAGGCGGGGGTGGCCAGGGGATTTCCGCCCCGGGACAACCAGAGCTGGTCCCAGCGATCCAGGGCGCGGCGCTGCTTCCGGCTAAGCCGGGAAGAGCGGCCCTGCAGGCGCAGCCGGGCTTTGCGGATGATCCGCAGCAGCCAGTCGGTTTGATAGACTTTGGTAATCAGGGCGCGCATTGGCGCGGTAATGCGCCAGCTTCGGGAGGCGTAAAGGTTGTTCAACTCATTTCGAAGCTGGTCGGCCTGGAGACGGAAGCTGTCCCGTTCGTTACTCAGACTTTCCAGATACGCTTTGGTGCTCGGAGTAAAGACCAGATCACTGCCGGTCTCCTGATATAGATTCAGCAGATTGAAGCGGTAGCTCCGCTCCAGCAGCTCCAGACCGCCCTCGGTGCGAAGGATCTCCTTCAGATAACGCGCGGAAAGGGCGTTTGCGCCGTTGATGCCCTCTCCGCACCGACGGAACAGAAACATCTTTTCAATCTTTAGCTCCAGAGGAGAGGCGGAATGCGGGTTGACAAAGTCCTCCTGGAAGAAGTCGATGAACTGTCGTTCCGTCAGGCCTTCGATCAAGTCCTCTTTCACCGCCATCAGCATTTCGTTGTAGGTGCGGGTGATGTTTTGTCGGGTTTGATAGCTGGCTTTTTCATTGGTCACGACCCAGCGGTAGCGCACCAGTTCCTCGGGATAGACGTAAAACTCTGTTTTGGGGATCAGCTGGTACCACATCAGGCAGTCATGAAGCTGGCGGCAGAACAGGTCCTGCCGGGGCATCAGGTCGGCCCGGATCAGAGAGGAGGGGTGGCACAGGCAATTTAAATTGAAGAACAGATAACGGACCCAATCCTTCCGATGCTCAAAGCTGGTATGAAAGGGAAGGCTGATTTCCGGGTATTGGTCAGAGACATCCTCGCCGTCGCGTCCGATCAGCCTGGCGTAGCTGAAGCAAGCCCCCACCTCTGGGTGCGTCAGGACGTAGGCCATCTGCTTTTCC
>CAZVVH010000235.1:0-2698 GCA_964630475.1 uncultured Oscillospiraceae bacterium
CGCCGGAGTGGAAGGTACGCATGGTCAGCTGGGTACCGGGCTCACCGATGGACTGCGCCGCAATGATGCCAACCGCTTCGCCCAGATCCACTTCCTTGGAGGTAGCCAGGTTCATGCCGTAGCATCTGGCACAGACGCCGCTCCTGGCACGGCAGCCCAAGATGGTGCGGATATAGATCTTATCAATGCCGTGGGCCTCGAACTTGGCGGCATCCTCGGGCATCATCATCACATCCTTGGAGTGCAGCAGTTCTCCGGTGATGGGCGAAATCACATCATTTACGGGATAACGGCCGCAAATCCGATTACCAAAGGTATCGATGACGTCGCCCTTCTCGATGACCGCACCCACCCAGATACCGTTGGTGGTGCCGCAGTTCTTCTCGCGGATGATAACCTCCTGGGAGACGTCCACCATTCGACGCGTCAGATAGCCGGAGTCCGCAGTACGCAGAGCGGTATCGGTCATGCCCTTCCGGGCGCCTCTGGAGGAGATAAAATATTCCAGAACAGACAGGCCCTCACGGAAGTTTGCCTTGATGGGGATCTCAATGGTACGGCCTGCGGTATCCGCCATCAGGCCGCGCATGCCGGCCAGCTGACGAATCTGCGCCATGCTGCCTCGGGCGCCGGAGTCTGCCATCATGTAGATGGGATTGAACTCATCCAGGTTGTCCTGCAAAGCGTTGGTAACGTCCGCCGTAGTCTTTTCCCACTGCTGAACCACCAGACGGTAGCGCTCCTCGTTGGTGATATAGCCCTGGCGGTAGTAGTTATCGATATCAACGACCTTGACCTCGGCCTGCTTGACCAGCTCATACTTGATGGCAGGAACAACCATATCCGCAATGGACACTGAGATGGCGCCCTTGGTAGAATACTTGTAACCCAGCGCCTTGATTCGGTCGAGCATCTCGGTGGCAATGGTGAAACCATGTTTCCGGATGCACTTGTCGATGATCTTACCCAACTGCTTCTTGCCTACCAGGAAGCTGACCTCCAAGTCAAACTCATGGCCGGGAACACTGCGATCCACAAAGCCCAGATCCTGCGGGATGGGCTCATTATAAATCAGGCGGCCAACGGTGGCATCGATGATATGGTACTCCATCTGGCCGTTCACTTCCTTGCCGTAACGGACACGGATGGGAGCATGCAGGCCGATATCCCCGTCCGCATAGGCGGCAACAGCCTCCTCGGTGCTGGAATAGTTGTGAACGGGGCGGAACTTCGCCACAGCCTTGCCCACAGCGCTGGCAGCTTTGTTGGCAGCCAGGAAGTCATCAGCATCCACGATCTCGTTCACCGGCAGGTTCGTATCGCCCGCATCGGTGACGAACACCGTCTCCGCACCCTTCTCCGCCTTGCCCAGACGGGTATATGTCAGGTAGTAAGCGCCCAGGATCATATCCTGTGTGGGAACGGTAACCGGCTTGCCGTCCTGAGGACGCAGCAGGTTATTGGCGGAAAGCATCAGCATCCTGGCCTCGGCCTGAGCCTCGGGAGACAGGGGTACATGGATTGCCATCTGGTCGCCGTCGAAGTCGGCGTTGAATGCAGTACAGCAAAGCGGATGCAGCTTCAGGGCACGTCCCTCCACCAGAATGGGCTCAAAGGCCTGAATGCCCAGGCGGTGCAGCGTCGGCGCACGGTTCAGCATAACCGGACGATCCTTGATAACCTCGTCAAGCGCATCCCAGACCTCGGTCTTCCCCTTGTCGATCATCTTCTTGGCTGACTTGATGTTGTTCGCCAGGCCATCAGAGACCAGCTTCTTCATAACAAATGGCCGGAACAGCTCAATGGCCATCTCCTTTGGCACACCGCACTGGTAAAGCTTCAGCTCAGGGCCGACAACAATAACGGAACGGCCGGAGTAGTCCACGCGCTTGCCCAGCAGGTTCTGACGGAAGCGGCCCTGTTTGCCCTTAAGCATATCGGACAGAGATTTGAGCGCCCGGTTGTTAGCGCCGGTGACGGCACGACCCCGGCGGCCGTTGTCGATCAGAGCGTCCACCGCCTCCTGCAGCATCCGCTTCTCGTTGCGGATGATGATGTCGGGGGCATGGAGCTGCACCAGCCGCTTCAGGCGGTTGTTTCGGTTGATGACGCGGCGGTACAGGTCATTGAGGTCAGAAGTAGCGAAACGGCCGCCGTCCAGCTGGATCATCGGGCGAATATCCGGAGGAATGACGGGCAGGACGTCCATCACCATCCAGCTTGGCTTGTTGCCGGACTCCCGGAAAGCCTCCACTACCTCCAGCCGCTTGACAATGCGAAGCTTTTTCTGAGAGGACGCAGTTTTGAGTTCATCGCGCAGCTGCTGGGAAAGCTCATCCAGGTTGATCTGCTCCAGCAGTTCCTTGACTGCCTCGGCGCCCATTCCGGCTTTGAAGTCATCCTCGTATTTTTCACGCATATCCCGGTATTCCTTCTCAGAGAGCACCTGGTTTTTCGCCAGAGGTGCATCGCCGGGATCGGTGACGATATAGGAGGCAAAATACAGAACCTTCTCCAGCACCTTGGGGCTGACGTCCAAAATCAGGCCCATACGGGAAGGGATTCCCTTAAAGTACCAGATATGGCTGCACGGCGCGGCCAGCTCGATGTGGCCCATGCGCTCACGGCGCACCTTGGCTTTGGTGACCTCCACGCCGCAGCGTTCACAGATCTTGCCCTTGTACTTGATTTTCTTATA
>CAZVVH010000236.1:0-2687 GCA_964630475.1 uncultured Oscillospiraceae bacterium
GTGCAGGCGATATCATTGTCAATGGTGCCGGGAATACAGACGCAGGGTACGCCCAGACGGGAAAGGGCCTGGGCACCCCGGAAGGTGCCGTCGCCGCCGCAGCAGATCAGGCCGTCAATGCCCAGATAGCGGCAATTATCCGCTGCCCGCTGGAGGCCTTCGGGCTGTAACATCTCCAGGCAGCGGGCTGTATATAGAATGGTGCCGCCCCGGCTCAGCAAACCGTCAACGCTTCGGGCTGTCATCGGACGAAAGTCGTTGCTGATGAGGCCGGCATAGCCCCGCTGAATGCCCAGAACTTCAATATGGTTTGCAATAGACATACGGACGACGGCGCGAATCACTGCGTTCATACCGGGCGCATCTCCGCCGCTTGTCAGAATACCAATACGCCGGATCTTTTTCTCTTCCATCGTAACCTCTCCTTTGCATGTTTCAGGACGGATCCTTGTGCTTCTTATTGTAAACGGTTCCATACTGGAAATCAAACATAATTTGCCAACTTTCTGTTAATTTTTTATGCCACTATGCGGGATGCTGGCAGCCGGCTACATCTATGGTGTAGTCGCCCTTCAAAATCAGCTCTGAAATGGGAACCAGGGTATAGCCGTCGCTGATCAGGCTTTCCAGAATTCCCGGCAAGGCCTCTGGGGTGTGGAGGGCCGCGTTGTGGAAGAGGACGATGCTTCCGCTGTCCACCTGGCTCAGCACGCGGTCGGTGATCTCCGGCGCGGAAAGCTCCTTCCAGTCCAGGGAGTCCACGTTCCACTGGATCGGCTCCATGCCCAGGGAGCGGATGGTCTCAATCACCTGATTGTTATAGTCCCCATAGGGGCAGCGGATCAGGGTGGGAGTGACCCCAGTGATGGCGGCCACCTTTTCATTGCAGGCGGTGATCTCGTCGATGATGGTCTGCTGATCGCATTGGGTCAGGTAAGGATGGGTGTTGGAGTGGTTCATCACCTCATGGCCGGCCTCGGACAGCTTTTTGACCTCCTCGGGATACCGGTCCACCCAGTCACCGACCACAAAGAAGGTGGCCTTTACTTGGTATCGGTCCAGAATCTCGATCAGCGTATCCGTGTCCTCCGCGCCCCAGGCTGCGTCAAAGCTGATGGAAAGGATCTTTTGATCCCGCTGGACGTTGTAAATTGGCAGCTGTCGTTCTGTGGTGGATGCGGTGACCGCGGCGGGGAAGAGCACTGCCGCAAACATGGCAGCCACTGCGGCAGTGCAGCCCAGCCCGGTCACGACTCTGTGAGATTTTACCGCATGCAGGAGCTTTTGCCAGCGAAGCCTGCCCTGGCGCGGACGCAGTTCGTAATAACCCATAGAAAAACCTCCTGTCCAACATTCTCCTTTAATCTATGAGAGGGAACAGGAGGTTTATTCGCGGTTGGCCGGAAAAGCTTGGTCACAGCACGGTGAAGTGGTTTCGCTGTACGGTCAGCAGACCTTCCTTCTGCATCTTGCTCAGCTCATTGGACAGGGCGCTCCGATCCACACTGAGATAATCCGCCAGCTGCTGGCGGTTGAAGGGGATGGTGAATTCCTGACTGCCTGCCTGGGCCGCATAGTGAGAAAGGAAGGAGAGCAGGCGCCCCCGGATTGTCTTGGCGGAGGTGTGAAAAATCCGCCGGGAGAGGGCCAGGTTCTTCTGGGCGGTGATCAGCAGCAGATTTTGCATCAGCCTGCCCAGCGCAGGGGAGGCCGGGACTGTCTGCCCCAGCAGGGGATGGATATCCAGAAAGAGAACAGAGGTGTCCTCGGCGGCGATGACGCTGACCATCATAGGCTCCCCGGGGACACAGGCGTAGGTTTCCGCAAAGACCTGGCCGGTCTCCAGCAAATCCAGCACGCTGCAATTGCCCCAGAGATCATTGTTTTCAATCCGCACCTTTCCGGTGTGGACAATGCCGATGGAGGAGATCCTGTCTCCCGCCTGATAGATCGTTTCCCCCTTGCGGTAGGCTTTCTCTTCGCCGGACAGTTCCCGCAGGACTTGGCTCACCTGGGCATCCGGTATTCCCCGAAAAAGCGGTGTATTTTCCAAAAATTTCGCGTCCATTTTGCCTCCTTTGTTGTTCTAACAACAGATTTGTCAAAGAGATTTTAGTATACTCAGACCAGTCAGTCAAGCAAACCATGACGCTTTTATCAAGCAGGAGGTATATATGGTACGGAAGATTGTTGAGATCAAGGAAGAGAAGTGCATCGGCTGCGGACTTTGCGTCCATGCCTGCCAGGAGGGAGCCATCGGCCTTGTGGACGGAAAGGCAACTCTGCTGCGGGACGACTACTGTGACGGCCTGGGCAACTGCCTGCCCGCCTGTCCGGTGGATGCCATCTCCATCATAGAGCGGGAGGCGGCTGATTTTGACGAAGCAGCTGTTCTGGCAAAGCAGGAAGCACATCAGGAAAAGCCGGAGCCTATTGGTTGTCCCGGCAGCCGGATGCGTCAGTTTACGCGGGAAGAGGTGCCCCAGGCCCCCGCCCATCACGGCGCTTCTCAACTGCGCCAGTGGCCGGTTCAGATCAAGCTGGTGTCTCCCAGAGCGCCCTATTTTGACGGGGCAAATCTGCTGATTGCCGCCGACTGTACGGCGTATGCCTACGGCAGCTTCCATCAGGACTTCATCCAAGGCAGGATCACCCTGGTGGGCTGTCCCAAGCTGGACGAGGGGGAC
>CAZVVH010000237.1:0-2650 GCA_964630475.1 uncultured Oscillospiraceae bacterium
TCGCCTTGACGTTCCCGGTTCAGCACGTTCCAATAAACCTTACCGGAGGTGACAGAGGAGTTGACAGTCAGGTTTTCATCTGTGAAGCGCTCATAATGGCCCAGATCCAGGTCGGTTTCCGCGCCGTCATTGGTAACGAAGACCTCGCCATGCTGATAGGGGCTCATGGTGCCGGGGTCCACATTCAGATAGGGATCCAGCTTCTGGTTGGTGACCTTGAAGCCCCGCTGCTTCAGCAGACGGCCCAGGGAAGCGGCGGTGATGCCCTTGCCAAGACCAGAGACAACGCCGCCGGTGACGAAAATATATTTAACAGACATGACAAATTCCTCCACATTTCTTAAGTGTATTGGGCCTGCTTCACTTTGCAATAATATCACTCTATTTTACCTGTTTCTTTTTCTTCCGTCAAGGAGTTTTCCGACAGAAATAGCCCTTTCCGGAGAGAATCCGGAAGGAGGTTCAAAATACCGTTTTGGTATGTTATAATAAGTGCAAAACAGACTTGAAGAAAAAGAGGGGATAACTATGATATATTTGGATTACGCGGCCAATACGCCGGTGGATGAGCGGGTTTTGCGCCGGTTCTGTCAGACAGAGCGCCAGTTTCCCGGAAACCCCAATTCCGCCCACTGTGCCGGGCGCGGGGCCAGAGAAGCGCTGGCCCAAGTGACAGATTCCATTGCAGGCCTGCTGGGGGTCAAGCCGCCGGAGATCATCTATACCTCCGGGGCCAGCGAATCCAATAATCTGGCCGTCAAGGGCCTGGCCTGGGCATCCGGAGGAAAGCACATCATCTCCACCCCTCTGGAGCATTCCTCCGTCAGAGGCAGCCTGGAGGCCTTAAAAAAGCAGGGGTACCAGGTGAGTCTGGTTGGACTTTGCCCGGACGGAAGGGTTAATCTGGAGGAACTGAGGGGGCTTCTCCGGCCGGATACTGCCCTGGTGGCAGTGACGGCGGTGGACAGTGAGCTTGGTACCATCCAGCCCATCCGGGAGATCAGCGAAATCTTACGTGACTATCCGGAATGCCGCCTGCATGTGGATGCCACCCAGGCCATTGGGAAGCTACCGGTGTCCTTTGAAGGGGTGGATACCATGAGCCTGACCGCCCACAAGTTCTATGGGCTGAACGGTGTGGGAATCCTGGTAAAGCGGAAATTCGTGCCCATGGAGCCGCTGATTCACGGTGGACTGAGCACCACAGCTTTCCGCAGCGGAACGCCGGCCCTGGCGCTGGCGGCTTCCCTGGAAGAGGCCTTGAGGCTTGCGTTGGAGGAGGGGGAGGCCCGGAATCAGGTGGTGAGGGAGTACAGCGACTACCTGCGCCAGGCATTGTGCCAATACCCAAAGGTGCGCTTCAACAGCCCGGAGGGGGGTGTGCCGCACATCCTGAATTTGAGTGTGCAGAATGTAAAGGGAACGGTATTTCAGCGGAAGCTGGACCAGCAGAGGGTCTGCGTGTCGGTAAAGTCCGCCTGTTCGGAGGCGGGAACTCCTTCCCAAGCGGTAATGGCTGTAACTGGGGACCGGAGAAACGCCCTGTCCTCCTGGAGAATCAGCCTGAGCCACTTGACTGGCCGGCAGGAGCTGGATGGCTTTTTGGCCGCCTTTGATGCCTGCTATCCAAAGGACTGAAAAAGATTGGAACGGGCCAAATATTTGACCCGTTCCGTGTGCTTTTTTCAAGATGATTGCAGCAGGTTTCAATCTATCAAACCGGATTGCCGCAGGGAGAGATAATCATTGTCGGCAATGATCAGATGGTCGATGAGCTGTACATGGATCATGCGGAGGGCATGAGCCGCCTCCCGGGTGGCGTTAAAATCCTCCTGAGATGGCTCGGTAGAGCCGCTGACATGATTGTGAGCCAGAAGGACACTGGAGGCCCGATGCTCCAGGGCGGCGGAGATCAGCTTTCTCTGGTCAAAGGCGGCAAAGTTGGGTGTGCCGTCGCTGAGACGGCAACAATGGAGCACCCTGCCCTGGAGATCCAGACAGAGCAGATAAACCTGTTCCACCTGAGCGCCGTAAAAGTAGGGGATCAGATATTCCGCCGCATCCTCTGCGGAGGTGATAATATTCTTCTGGGAGCTGCGGGCGATCTGACTGCGGCGGGGCAGATCGGAGAGCAGGCGGATGCTGATGGCGGCGTGTTCTCCCACGCCTTTGACGGCGGTCAGCTCCTCCACTGAGGCGTTCATTACAGCGGTTAGAGAGCCGAACTGATTGATGAGCTGGTGAGCCAGCGGATTGACGTCGGACCGGGGATTGGAATAGAAAAGGAACAGCTCCAGCAGCTGGTAATCGTCGAATACCTCCGCACCGAATTCCAAATACCTGGCCTTTACCCGTTTTCTGTGGTCATCGTGAATACCCATAAAGCACTTATTCCCTGGGACCGTACTCGGCCAGATAGTCCTCCATGCGCGCCTTCATCTCATCATCAATGTAGATCTTGCCGTCAATGGGGTTGTTGTACAGGAAGGTGAGGATCTCTTTAACGGTGACGATGGGGCAGACCTTGATGCCGTAGTCCTGGCGCAGCTCATCCAGGGTGGAGCAGTTCTTGGTGCCCCGTTCCATGCGGTCCACGGAGACGAACAGATAGGCCATCCTTACATCAGCGATGTCCTTGAACAGTGCGATG
>CAZVVH010000238.1:0-2595 GCA_964630475.1 uncultured Oscillospiraceae bacterium
TGCAATCGCACGATGCCAGGGTACGCAGCACACGGGTTTCTCAATGAAAGCAATTCATTGAGAAACAGTATTATTGTTCCTTTTCAGAAGAGAGAATCCGCTTGACCCGGTTGATGATTGTCTGCACCGCTTTGTTGATGGCGTCCACCATGATATTGGCAGAGAGGGATACCTCGAAAGCCAGCAGCACAAACACAGCCAGAACCAGCCAGGCACCGGTGGACAGGGACCAGCTCAGAGTGAAGATGGGAGCCAGGACCGTGGCCGCGAAGAAGAAGGCCACCACGCAGACGCCCATCAGCGCCTTTCTCAGCAGGTTGTAGGGCTTGCAGGTCCGGTGAATCATCAGCAGGCCCACCACGCCTACCACGATGGTGCAGATGGTGCTCAGCTCACTTTCAGACAGCTTAAAGACGGTGAAGAAGAGAACCACGCCAATGCTCAGGAACAGGTCACTGATGGCGGAGGGCAGTGCCCGATAGACTACGTTGGAGAGGAAGTGACCGCGAATCAGGCTGTTGTTTGGCTCCAGAGCCATGACGAAGGAGGGAAGGCCGATGGTGATCGCCGAAACCAGAGACATCTGGGCGGCGGAGAAGGGATAGGTGAAGGTGAAGATCAGGGAGATGATGGCCAGACACAGGGAGAAGATGTTCTTCACCAGGTACAGGGAGGCGGAGCGCTCAATGTTGTTAATGACCCGGCGCCCCTCCGCCACCACAGAGGGCATGGCGGAGAAGTCCGAATCCAGCAGCACGATATGGCTGACCTGACAGGCCACCTGGCTGCCAGAGGCCATCGCCACAGAGCAGTCGGCCTCCTTCAGGGCCAGAACGTCGTTGACACCGTCGCCGGTCATGGCAACCGTGTGGCCTGCGTCGTGCATGGCACGTACCAGCTTGCGCTTCTGTTCCGGGGTGACGCGGCCAAATACCGTGTAAGCCCCGGCGGCCTCCACGATCTCCTCGTCGGTCTCCAGGGTACGGGCGTCCACGTATTTTTTGGCATTGGGGATTCTGGCACGACGGGCTACCTCAGAGACAGTTACCGGGTTGTCGCCGGAGATGACCTTGACAGCCACCCCCTGTTCCCGGAAGTAGCGGAAGGTTTCAGGGGCCTCGGGGCGGATCTTGTTTGCCAGCAGGATCAGGCCCAGGGGGGTGATCTCTCCGAAGAGGGGTTCGTCCTCCAGATTTCCGCCGTAGCCCGCCAGCAGCAGCACCCGGCAGCCCCGCTCGGAATAATGTTCAATGATCTCCTGGTACTCCTCATAATTTTCCGCCAGGATATTTTCCGGGGCGCCCAGCAGATAGGTTCCGTTCTTGGGGAAGGTGGCGCCGCCATACTTCCGGGCAGAGGTGAAAGGGAGGGTGAAGGAGGCCTTGTGGGTGGCCTTGGCGGTGAAGTAGTGCTTCAACGCGGCCATGGTTTCGTTGTCGTTCTGCATGGCGTACACATAATCTGCCATGATCTCCCGAAGCTCCTCCTCAGAGGACAGCTCCTCATCCAGAACCACCAGATCCTCTACCACCATTTTTGCCTCAGTGATGGTGCCGGTTTTGTCCACGCAGAGGGTATCCACCCGGGCCAGGGTCTCGATACAGCCCATCTCATGCACCAGAGTCTTTTTCTGTGCCAGACGGAGTACGCCGGCCAGCAGGGCCAGGGAGGTCAGCAAATAAAGGCCCTCGGGAATCATGCCCACCAGAGAGGCCACGGTGGAGACCACGCCATCCGGAATGCTGTTGCCCAGAATGTGGATTTCCTTAATTGCCATCAGAATGCCCAGGGGGATAATGATAATGCCGATCACCATGACCAGTCGGCTCAGAGAACGCATCATCTCGGACTGGGGGGGCTGCTTCTGCTGCTTAGCCTGGAGGGTCAGCTTGGACATATAGGAGTCCGCGCCCACGGCGGTCAGCCGGGCCTTGCACTGGCCGGAGACCACAAAGGCGCCGGAGAGCAGGTTGTCTCCCACGTCCTTGCGCAGCTCGTCTGCCTCACCGGTCAGCAGGGACTCGTTGGCCAGGATGCTGCCCTCCACCACAATGGCATCCGCATAGATTTGATCGCCGGCAGAAAACACGGCGATATCATCCCGAACGGCGGAGTGAACGGAAATTTTTCGCAGCTCCTTGTCCCGGATCACCTTGCCCTGGGGATTTGCCAGCAGGTTCAGCTCATCCAGCTTTTTCTTGCTTCGAACCTCCTGCACGATGCCAATGACGATGTTCGCCAGCACCACCACCATAAAGCTCAGGTTGTACCAGGCCCCCACCAGAATGATGCAGAGGGCCAGCAGGAAGAAGATCATGTTAAAGTAGGTGAACACATTGGAGCTGATGATCTCCTTCAGGGTTTTGGAGCCGGAACCCACCTCGGTATTCTGGTAGCCCCGCTTGATCCGCTCCTTTACCTGAAGGCTGGTCAGGCCCCATTCGGGATCAGCCTCTGCCACAGGCAGAGCTGGGCGGTCCTCCCACTGGGCTTCCGACTCCCATTCGGCTTCTGTCTCCCGGCGGCTGCGCTTGCCGGGAGCCTTTTTCGGGGCGATTTTTTTTCCTCTAGCCAAGGAATCACGTCCTTTGTCAA
>CAZVVH010000239.1:0-2573 GCA_964630475.1 uncultured Oscillospiraceae bacterium
AACCGGTTTCTAACGTGTTGGTTCCGACGGCACTCGGCAAAAAACGGAAATTGACATTTCCTCCCCTTTTGGTATAATGTTTCTCATGCTGAATAATCAGCAATGGCTGCGAATCATAAGGAGGACACAATGGAAAACACTGAAAAATGCCCCTGCTGCTCCAACCACTGTGAGCGAAACAATCTGCAATGTGGAAAAGGCGAATCGTATTTTAACGGCGAAACCGAAGGACGCGAGTCCCATGGCTCCGAGCACGGCCACCATCACGGGCACCACAAGCACCCCGAATTTCCTGCCGGAAGCTTACCGGATCTGCTTATGCAGTGTGGTGGGAAGCTGTTTCACGGGGAGGGCGAAGATATGTTCCGCGCCCTGACCGGCGAAGAGCAGAAAACGCTCTCCGCTCTGCTGGGAAAGCTTCTCGAAAAGCCGGACGCACAGTAAAATCCACCTGAAAATTCCTGCCGCAAGCGGACTTGCTTGCGGCAGGTTCATTTTATGAGAGAGGGACGCCCGCAGGAACCGCAGCAGCAGGTTCCTCCGCAAGCTCCGCGCCTTCCGGTGCAAAGGTGGCGCTTCCGGTGGTGACAGAGAAGCCTTCGGGATTGGACCAGGTGAAGATGTCCGGTGTGCCTTCATAAGCCCCCAGCGTCAATGTGGAACCATCGATGGCATAGGAGGACCCGGGGTACTCCACCAACCCCTGCCGTTCATTTTCAGAAGTCAGCAGATAGGTGCCGTCTTCATGGAGAATAATCGTCCAGTAGGTATCAAAGGGCGCCAGTCCGCTTTCGGTATAGGTGTAGGTTCCGGTGCTGACAGGCGGTACATATGTCACAGCTTCTTCCGGATCCTCATTCAAAGTCTCCCCCGCAGGGGCAAAGGCGGTATGACCGGTAACAATGTCGAAGCCTGCCGGATTGTTCCACTGGAACAGATCGGGCGTACCTTCATATGGCCCCACATGGACGGTGGTTCCGTCGATCTCATAGCTCAGACCGGGATACTCTATCAGCCCCTGGCGTTCGTTTTCCACTGTGAGCAGATAGGTGCCATCTTCGTAGAGGATAATCGTGTAATAAGTATCAAAGGGCGACAGGCCGCTTTCCGTGTACTTGTACACGCCGGGAATATAGACTTCCTCTTCACCCTCCACCGGCTTTTCCAGAAATTCCGTAGGAGCGGTATAGCCAATGGGGGTCAGGTTTCCGTTTTCATCCGGCGCCGACCACTTTATGGTACCGTCCGGCTCTACGAAGCTCAGTTCCAGCACCTTGTCGGTGGCGCCGGTGATAATGGTGCCATCATCATTGACCGTCCACGTTGTGCCGCTGCACACATTGTCCCCCAGGGGGCCAACGGAGGTCATAACGGTAAAGGTGCCGTTCTCCCGGAGCTTAATGGAAAACTTGGTGGCGTCACCGTACTCGTCCACATATTCAAAATGGTATGCGCCGGCGCCGGTTCCCACAGGGTTTTCGGTTTCGGCGGTATTTTCGGTTTCGGCGGGCAGGGACTCTGACGGTTGCTCAGACGTCTCCCCGGCGCAGGCCGTCAGCCCAACCGCAATGCAGAAAACGATCAGAAGTGCTAAAAAACGTATTTTCTTTTCCATGATGGTGCATCCTTTCTGCCATTTATTTGTGCTGCGCAAACAGCCAGTCCCGCGCAGCTTCCAGGCGGTATGTCAGCTCCCAGCCCCGGTTATGGTGGGCAAAGGGCGGACGGAATTTGCTGTCTTCCGGGAATGCGGTGTCCTTGTCAAAGATGATGTAGACCACCTGAGCCTTTTCCGGATCGCCGATGGCCTGCCGTACCTTTGCATCGTTCACTTCCCAGCCGTCCCGGAAATTGAGCCGTACCCGAATCACCTTCACGCCTTTTGCTTCCAGCCCATCGGTAATGGCGTTGAAAGAAGGGTACTCCTTTAATCCGCCTTCCGAAAGGCCGAACAGGAACCGGGAGGAGGTAAGACTGGTCATTTTTTCATAGTCCCAATGACCGGAGATGGGCATGGCAGCGGCAAACAGGTCGGGGTAGCGCCACATCAGCTCACAGGAGGCCATGCACCCCTGGGACTGACCGGTGGTATAGATCCGGCTTCTGTCGATGCTGTACTTCTCAATCGTCTCGTTCAGCAGATCGACAATGTCTTCAAATTCAGGAGAGACGCTGTAGTCGTCAGTGGTGAGCATAATCCCCGCAGGAATCTGCACCGCCAGGACAAAGCAGGGATGCTTTGCCTGCTCCTCCGGAGTTGCCCAGCAGGTCGCGCCAATGCCCTGAGCCAGAGCCAGCATCGGATCATTGCCATTAGGGCCGGCATCCGGAATGAACAGCACCAGGGGATACTCCTTCGCGGGGTCATAATCCTTCGGCGTAAAAAGGTTATAGAACACCGTGCGGTAGAAGCCTTGTGTAAAATCGTCGATAACCGGCTGAATTGCCTTCGTGGAAGCCATGGGTCCGGCGTAGCCCGGCAACTGAACCTCGACCGCCACAGGACGGCGCTTTTTTCCGGTTCTGGGCGGCCCCATCCGCTTGCCCGGGCCGCCGGGACCACCAGGACCACC
>CAZVVH010000240.1:0-2559 GCA_964630475.1 uncultured Oscillospiraceae bacterium
GGTGTCCACATTGGAGGTGGCCTCGTCCAGTATCAGGATCTTCGGGTCGGCCACAAAGGCCCGGGCGATGGCCAGCAGCTGACGCTGGCCCTGGCTGATGTTCTCGCCGGAAGCGGTCAGCATGGTGTCATAGCCCTGGTGCAGCCGGCGGATCATGTCCTGGCAGCAGCTCATCTCCGCTGCCGCGTCCAGCTGCTCCGCCGTGGCATTCTCGTTGGCGTAGCGCAGGTTGTTCCCGATGGTGTCGGCAAAGAGCACCGTGTCTTGGAGGACAATGGCCATCTCCTTCCGCAGGCTGTCCCGGGCCACCTCCCCCAGATTCTGACCGTCAATGAAAATCTCACCGCTGTCAATATCATAGAAGCGCATGAGAAGGTTGACCACCGTGGTCTTGCCACTGCCAGTGGCCCCCACCAGCGCCACCTTCTTTCCCGAAGGGACGGTCAAGGTGAAATCCCGGATCACCGGCCGGCCAGGGGTATAGGAGAAGCTCACATTCCGGAAGGTGACGCTGGCTCCCTGGTCTGCGGTCAAGGCCTGACCGGACAGATCCTCGCCGGCCTCGTCCAGCACGGTAAACACCCGCTCTGCGCCGGCAATGGCGGTCTGCAGCTGACCATAGACCTGGGCAATCTCGTTGATGGGCCGGCTGAACTGCTTGGCATACACGATGAACGCGGAGATCACGCCTACGGAGATCAGGCCGTGAGCAGCAAAATATCCGCCGAAGGCCGCGATGATGACAAACCCAATATTCCCGATACAGTTCATCACCGGACCCATAACGCCGCTGGAAATTTCGGTTTTAATCCCCTCCCTGGTCAGGGAGTCCGACGTGTGACAGAACTCCTCGGTGGTGATGTCCTGGTGGTTGTAGGCCACCACCGTGCGGTAGCCGGAGACCATTTCCTCCACAGTGCCGTTGAGCTGGCCCAGCAGGGCTTGCCGGCGCCGGGAAAACTTCCGCACCTTTTTGGAGAGAAATTTCGTGGCCGCCACAGTCAGTACCACGCTGATACAGCTCAGCAAGGCCAGCTGCCAAAGGTCAGCATTGAGGTCCGGATCAGGCTCCGGACCAGAGTATTTACGTAGTTCTGCACCTGAGTGATGTCGTTGGTCACCCGGGTGACCAGAGAACCGGTGCCGAACTGATCCATCTGAGGGAAGGAAAAGGTCATAATATTGCAAAAGCAGTCCTTCCGGATGTCATTGCCCACGTTCTGTCCAGTGATGTGGAGAAACACATTGCTCATAGCCCCGCAGAATCCGCCGAACAGCACCAGGCCGATCATGCGCAGGCCCAAGCTCCAGATCAAGCTCAGATTCCCAACGCCGTTGGCGTTCAGACCCAACACGCCCTCATCCACAATCCGGCTCATAAGCTCAGGCTGGAACAGATCCATCAGCACCTCCAGAACCATAAACGCGCCGGCAAGAATGGCGAAGAAAAAATACTTCCTGACATACTTCCACACGGTCAGCACTCCCCCCTTCCCCGGAACTGCTCATCCCAGGAGGCGTTGACCCGCTCCAGAAGGCCCAGAAGTGCCTCCTTCTCCCCCTCTGACAGGCAGGAAAACATCTTCTCATGCCGCCGCTCCCGCTGGGCAGCAGCCACCTCCCCCACGGCCATCCCCGCCTCAGTCAGGGAGATGTCGGTGGTTCTGTGATCATCCGAGCTTGGGGCGCGGACCAGCAGTCCGGCGGCCTCCAGCTTGCCAATCACCTCGCTGGCCGACCCCGGCTGAATCCCCAGCCGCCGGGTCAGCTCCTTTTGGGTCATGCCGCCGGACTCCCGCAGCAGCATGAGGATCCGCTTCTGTCCGCCTCTGCCCTCAGAAATATGTCTCATGGTATGGCCAATATTACGGAAGTTCCATATGAGCTTGTTGTTCATGTCCAAAGCATCATAGCGCTTTTCCACCTGCCATCGTCCTCCTTTTTTTAAAGCTGTGTATGCCGATAGTATACCACAGGGCCAGCTTTTTGTAAAGGTACCTTGATTTCAGCAAATGGGTATGGACGCAAAATGCTGCCTGCGGGAGGCCGCCCACAGGCAGCTGCGGCGGGCGGGCGGCCCTTTGCTGCCCGCTTCCGCCCAACCGTTTGAAGTTCCCTGATATCAGTGTGACCGCAAGAAGAAATGCCAGAAAATCCGCGATGGGAGCCGCCACCAGCACTCCGATAATCCCCAGGAATATGGGCAGGATCAGCAGCAACAGAATCAGGAAAAATTCCTGTCTCGATAGGGAAATGATGATGCCGTTCCTCACATTCCCGGTACCGGTAAAGTAATTCACCGTCATGGGCTGCACCCCCTGGACGATAATCATCAGGAAATAGATCCTCAGGTACCGCTCCGCAAACTGGTAATATAGCTCTTCTCTGCTTCCAAAAATGCCGATAACCGCCCTTGGGGCCAGCTGGAATAACAGCAGAAACGCACAGCCCATAATCAAGGGCACTCCTATGGAAGGCTTCTGGGGGATCCTGAATCGGGAACGGTACGATGGCAGACGGTTCACCAGCCGTGAGGATTTAGTGCAAATGATCAAAAAC
>CAZVVH010000241.1:0-2508 GCA_964630475.1 uncultured Oscillospiraceae bacterium
ATGAACGTGACCTTCCGCACCGCCTCCGCCGAGCTGGACGCCAAGTTCGTGGCGGAGTCCACCGCCGCAGGCTTCTCTAACCTGAAGGGCCATCGGAAGGTGGGCGGCATGCGGGCCTCCATCTATAACGCAATGCCTGTTGAGGGCGTGGAGAAGCTCTGCGACTTTATTAAGGAATTCGATCGAAACAACTGATACTGTTTCTTAATGGAATGCTTTCATTGAGAAGCCCGGGTGTTGCGCACCCTGGCATCGTGCGATTGCACGCTGCGCCGTCTCATAAAAACTGAACGCACTTCGTGCTATAAAAAGCCTTTCAAGCTTTTTAGTCGGTTTTAGTATGAGATTGCATGATGCATGAAGACAGCCTGAACAACAGAGAAGGACAGGAGGAGTGTTTCGTGTACTGTGGACATTGCGGAAGACCGATCCAGAATGGCGCGGAGTTTTGCCCGAATTGCGGAAAGCCTGCGGAGGATCAGACCGGACGGCAGGCCGTCCAGGGGCGCCAAGCCTACTATCGGCAGTGCATGCGGAAAAGAAGATGGAGACATGCCAAACAGCTGATGGCCGTGTTGGTGGTCCTCCTGGCCCTGCTGGCCGCAGGGGAGGGGGCCTACTGGTGGTGGACCAACCTGCAGAGCGAGGAGCCAGTGACGGTTGCCGGACGGGGTTCCTATACCACCCTGATTGCAGATTATTTGACGGCGGCACAGGCTGAGGACCTGGAAACCATCTCCTCTCTGTTCTTCCCTGGCTCTGAGAACTTTTATCAGAACGCCGAAGGGGACCGGCCCCTGTCCCAGATCCTGACCCAGGAGGACAAATGGGCTGGCAATTACGGCAAAGAAGTCAGCGATATGACGCTGGGGACGGCTCAATTCGCGGATCTGGACGGCAGAAAGGCCGACAGCGTGGCTAAGACCATTCAGGCTTACAGCGGAATTGAGGCGATCAATGAGCTGTATTCCGTCCAGGGCACTGTGGCCTATGCGGACGGAAGCGCTGTGTCCATGGTATTTGAGGTGGTTCAGTGTGAGCAGGGCTGCTTCCTGGTGACCATTGAAGGCTCTGCTGTTTGAATGGTCTGCTTTTCCAGGCACATCGGCGCACTACATATACCGATTAGGAGGAACCTTACTGTGTATCAGATTAAAACATTAAATAAAATTTCCAGCACCGGCCTGGCAGAGCTGAATCCGGCCCTGTTCCAGGTCAGCGACACGGCGGAGAACGAGGACGGCATCATTGTCCGCTCCGCTAAGTTGCACGATTACCCCTTCCCCCCGGCTCTGCGGGCCATTGCCCGGGCTGGTGCGGGCACCAATAACATTCCCATTGACCGTTGCAGTGAGGCGGGCATTGTGGTGTTTAACACCCCCGGCGCCAACGCCAATGCGGTGAAGGAGGAGGTTATCTTTTCCATGCTGGCTTGCTCCCGCAAGATGATGGAGGGCGCGGCCTGGGCCAGACAGGAGGCGGAGTCCGGCGGCGACGTGATGGTCACCATGGAGAAGAAGAAGAGCAGCTTCGTCGGCCCGGAGATCTTGGGCAAGACCCTGGGCATCATCGGCCTGGGGGCCATCGGCGCCAAGGTGGCAGACGCGGCCATCCTGCTGGGCATGAAGGCTGTGGGCTATGACCCCTTCCTCTCCGTTGCCACCGCGCTGGCTCTGAACTCCAAGGTCAAGGTGGTTGCCGCCCTGGAGGACCTGCTGAAGGAGTCCGACTACATCACCATTCACGTCCCGAAGAATCCCTCCACGGTGGATACCATTGACGCCGCCGCCATCTCCAAGATGAAGGACGGCGCCCGGGTGATTAATCTGGCCCGGGACGGCCTGGTGAACGAGGACGCCATCTGCGAAGCGCTGGAGTCCGGCAAGGTGGCCGCCTATGTCACCGACTTTCCCTCCAGCAAGATTGCCGCCGCCAGGAACGCCATCGCCCTGCCTCATCTGGGCGCCTCCACCCCCGAGTCTGAGGAGAACTGCGCAGTGATGGCCGCCCAGGAGATTCAGGACTATCTGCTGAACGGCAATATCAAGAATTCCGTCAACTTCCCCAATGTGGAAATGGAGCGCAGCGGCGTTGCCCGGATCTGCGTTCTGCACCGCAATGTGCCCGCCATGCTGGCACAGATCACCGATGTTTTGGGCAAGGCCGGCATCAACGTGGAGAACATGACCAACAAGTCCAAGAAGGATCTGGCCTACACCATGCTGGATGTCAATGTGGCCCCCACTCAGGCTGCAGTGGAGCAGCTCAGCAGACAGGAGAATATCCTGCGGGTGATTGTCCTTTAATCCTGCTGGGGGCACTGATGAAGGGGTGTCCCCGGTCACGGGTCCTGTTTGTATGTCTGTTTGCATGAATATCAACATGAATATCAAGGGGCTGTCTCACAAAAGTGAGGCGGCCTCTGTTGCTTTTTTGTGACCATTCGGGGATTAAGCGGCGTGAAAACAACCCCTCCGGGTTTTGCTTTGCAAAACCCACCTCCCCTTG
>CAZVVH010000242.1:0-2504 GCA_964630475.1 uncultured Oscillospiraceae bacterium
GTTTTTTCTTATTTGCAGGTTTTTTCGTCTCTTTTTTGGAAATTTGGTGCGCATGGCACAGATTTTTTTGCAAGATTTGGCTCACGCGCATATTGCTTTCCCCCACTATTCTGTTATGATTACCTATGGTAAGGATAAATACAGCCGTTTCAACCGGCTTTTCCAAATATAATTCATCATCTTTATATAGCAAAAGGCAGTGCTTTCCCACTGCCTTTTGCTATTTTTTTGCCAAAAAACAGGGAATTTCCCCCTGTCACCATTCTATTTCCCCGCTTTTGGCGGATGTTTCTTTCCTTTTTGGGGTGCTTCTCTTATCATGAAAGCCATCAAGGAGCCTATGGAATACCATGAGAAATGAGGCAGCCCTGATGATTGAATTTGGCGAAAACCTGAAACGGAGCCGGGAGGCCAAGGACATCACCCAGCAGACTCTGGCCGACCAGCTCTATGTAACCCGCCAGGCGGTGTCCCGCTGGGAAAACGGGGCCAGATACCCGGACCTGCTGACCGCCAAAAAGCTGGCGGGGCTGTTGGACACCTTCCTGGACGAACTTCTCTCCGGTGAGGAATGGAACCCCACCGAGAAAAAACGTGCCCATTGTGGAGTCCCCTGCCCTGGGGCGGGTGCAGTCGGCGCTGTACGCCTTTGCGGTGGCGATTTATCTGCTGCGTTCCGCCCTGGAGGCTCCGGTCAGCTTTATGGGGGTTATCACGGGACAGGCTTGGCTGCTACAAAAGAAGCGGAAGCAGCGGACAAAGAGTTATCCCTGATTTACTGCGCAGGAACAGCACCTCCGGCTTTTGCCGCGCAAACCCCGCCTCCCCCACACAGGGGGGAGGTTTTGGGCCATTTCCCATCGGAAGGACAGACGAAGGATTCACCACAGCAATCCGTTCCCGCAGGAGACCAAGTGGTTTGCCGGACCAGCGCTGCTTTTTCTCAATTTCAGTGCACCCTCATTTTCTTCCATTATACATTGAAGAGGAACTCGATGATGTCGCCGTCCTTGACTACATACTCCTTGCCCTCGGACCGGTACAGCCCCCGGGCCTTGACCTCGCTCATCTTGCCGCCGCACTCCATCAAGGTGTCAAAGTTACAGACCTCTGCCCGAATGAACCCCCGCTCGAAGTCGGAGTGGATCTTGCCCGCCGCCTGAGGCGCCTTGGTGCCTCTGGTGATGGTCCAGGCCCGGCACTCCTTCTTTCCGTCGGTCAGGAAGGAGATCAGCCCCAGCAGCGCATAGCTGGCCTTGATAAGCCGGTTCAGGCCGGACTCCTCCAGCCCCAGATCCTCCATGAACATGGCCCGATCCTCCTCGTCCAGCTCCGCCAGCTCTTCCTCAGTTTTGGCGCAGATGGGGATCACCTGGGCGCCCTCGGCGTCCGCTCGGGCTTTGACAATCTGATAGTAGGGGTTGCTCTCCGCCTCTGCCACCCCGGCGTCGTCCATATTGCAGGCGTAGATCACAGGCTTCTTGGACAGCAGGCCCATCTCCCGCAGGGCAAACTTCTGATCCTCGTCCTGCTCGTCAAACTCAAAGGTCCGGGCGCTCTTGCCCTCCCCCAAGTGTTCCACCAGGGGTTCCAGCCAGGCCGCCTCCGCCTTAGCCGCCTTGTTGCCGGTCTTGGCCGCCTTGCTGATGCGGGCCAGCCGGTTCTGGGCCAGCTCCAGGTCGGCCAGAATCAGTTCCATGTCGATGCACTCAATATCCCCGTCCGGGTCCACCGCCACAGGCTTAGTGGCATCCTCCACCACATGGATGATGTTTTCGTCATCAAAGCAGCGCACCACATGGACGATGGCGTCGCACTCACGGATATGCCCCAAAAACTTGTTGCCCAGACCCGCGCCCTGGGAGGCGCCCTTCACCAGGCCGGCGATATCCACGAACTCCACCACTGCCGGGGTCTTTTTGTTGGGCTGCCAGATCTCACAGAGCTGGTCCAGCCGCTCATCAGGCACAGCCACAACGCCGGTGTTCGGCTCGATGGTGCAGAAGGGATAGTTGGCCGCCTGAGCGTTGGCGGTGCCGGTAATTGCATTGAACAGAGTGCTCTTGCCCACATTGGGCAGACCCACAATACCTAATTTCATATATTTCAAAACTCCTTTGTTTTCAATGGCCGAGCAGCTTTTGCCCATATAATGAACTCCTTACCTTAGAGTAGGAAACGTAAGCTCATCATGACACTCTACTCTAACATAAAAACGTAAATTTTTCAATGTATTTCGCGTTTCTGCAGGGCAACGGCATTTAAAGTTTATACCAATCCCTGTTAAAAAGCACAAATGCTTTTTATAGCCCCCGCAGGGGGCGTCAGGGATTGTATGAGACGTGTTTTGCGCTTTAGCGCAAAACGGGCAGCGCCGCTGAGGCGATGCCTCCCTGATAAAATTTGTACATTTTATCAGGTAACAGTATTAGCGAAAAGGATGTCCAGAAAACGATCCGGATTGAGGGCAGCGGCAAAGCGCTTCTTTTGCATACTGATCCTGC
>CAZVVH010000243.1:0-2500 GCA_964630475.1 uncultured Oscillospiraceae bacterium
AAAGGAGGAGTTCCTATGAAGCGCTATCTGCTCCCCATTCTGCTGGCTGTGGAGGCGGCGGTCTGTCTGCTGGCCTGCGGTCTGCTGAATCTGCTGACAGACACGCTGCCTGCCATGATGGCCTTTCCCTTCCAGCCGATCGGACAGGGCCTGCGGAGCCTATCGCTGTCCGGCGCTCCGGGCAATGTGGCGGCTATTGTGATTTATGTCCTGCTTTCCCTGCTGCCCGCGGGGGCGCTGGTCCTCCTGCGCAAGCGGCGGAAGCTGGAGCCGGAGGATTGGCTGCTGCCCGCCCTCAGCATAATCCTCTTTGTAGTCCTCTATCTGATGATCAATCCAGGGCTGCTTGGCCCCCTGGGACAGGGCCTTGTGGGGATGGCCTTTCTGGGCGGCTGCTTTTACTCCGTCCTCGTTGGCTATCTGATCCTCCGGGTACTCCGTCTGTTCTTCCGTGCGGAAACTGACACCCTCCACCGCTGCCTGTCCGCTCTGCTGTGGGCGCTGTGCTTCCTGCTGGTTTACGCCGCCTTTGGCAGCTGCTTCGAGGCCTTCCTGACCTCGGTCCAGGAGCTTCGGGCGGACAACACGGGGGTATATTCCGGCCTGGAGCTGAGCATCGGCTTCCTCTTCCTGCGCTATCTGGTCTCTGCCCTGCCCTATGTGATGGATATTCTGGTGCTCTTCGCCCTGCTGAACATGCTGGCAGAGCGGCGGAAGGACCGCTTCTCCCAAGCAGCTGTGGACGCGGCGAAGGCCCTCTCCCGCCGGTGCGGCTGGACGCTGGCCGCCACCGTCCTTGCCACCGGAGGAATGAACATTTTGCAGCTGTGCTTCTATTCCAGCCTGCGGAATGTGGCCGGCTCGGTGATCCTGCCCCTGGACTCGGTGTCCCTGGTGCTGGGCGCTCTGCTGTTGGCCCGCTATGCCCAGGAGGCCAAGGATTTGAAGGACTACAACGACCTGTTTATTTAGGTAGGTGATACGCCGTGGCAATTCGGGTCTATCTGGAAGAAATTTTAAAGGAGCGGGGCATGACCTCCAAGGAGCTTTGCGCCCTGGTGGGTATCACTGAGGCTAACCTCTCCATTCTCCGCAGCGGCAAGGCCAAGGGTGTCCGCTTTCACACCATCAACAAGATCTGTTACCACTTAAACTGCGACGTGGGAGATATCCTGAAATTCGACGGAACTTTGGAGGAGGATCAAGATGAAAAATAAATGGATCATTGCTGCCTGTCTGGCCGCCCTACTCCCCCTGTCCGGCTGCCAGCTGGCCCAGGCGGACACCGGAAGCGCCCCATCGGAGGATCGGCTGGTGGGAGTGCTGGTTACCACCGAGCATTTGGATTTGTTTGACTTTGACCGGTATCTGAACGACAACCTGTATACAGTTTTGAACAGCGGCGGGGACATTACGGTATCAGGAGACACCTCCGCCTATGAGGGCCGGCTTTATGCCTCCCAATATGAGGACGACCACCCCCGTTACAAATTTGAAGGGGTGGAGGGCTGGATGTGCCTTTCCCTCTATGACGAGGAATCGGACTGCAGCTACACCGACACCAACGGGATCGAGACCTCCATCCACTACTTTGTCGGTGACGAAGAAGAGAGCACCGATCTGACCGGCACCCTCTATCTCTCCATCGAAAGCGGCGGAAAACAGTACTGCGTCAATCCTGTTTATCAGAGCGCGGACGGCTCCGTCTACGCCATGTCCGGCAATTCCTACGGCTTTGAGGGAGAAACCTCTCCCGGTGAGCTGTTCCGCATATCGATGGAATCCTCTGTGACCACCACGGAAAGCGGCGTTTCCAAAACAGAAAGCTCCTCTGTAACCGCCGTATTTGAGGCGGTTTATCCCACCAAGGAACTGACGGTGGTGCAGATGAACAGCGAAAACCAGATTCTGACCGAGACCACCTATTCCGTGGATCAGCTTCCGGAGTCCATCACCCCAGAGGAGAACGCCGCCTATCTGATCTTCGAATCCCACAGTGTGGACGAAAACAGCGAACCCATCGTCAGCTACCAGCTTTGCGGCCAGGAGGCGGCATGGGGCTTTGTCTACGATCCCCAGGAGGACGGCACCTGCCTGAAAAAGTCCATTGAATTGAACTGGGCCGGCTGAGAATCCCCTGCAAACAAAATTCCCGCCCCGAAAACCGGGGCGGGAAAATTTTGCACTTTTATCAGGTTGATTATGCCTCTGCCAGAGCCTTAGCCTCTTCGATGGCCTTGGCCTGTGCGGTAGCAGGGCAGTCCTCATAGCGGACGAAGTGGAAGGTGAAGGTGCCACGGCTCTGGGTCATGGCTCGCAGCTCAATGGCGTAAGAGGCCATTTCGCTCATGGGAACCTCCGCGGTGATGACCTGGTTGCCGTCTTCGGTGGGATCCATGCCCATGACGCGGCCGCGGCGCTTATTCAGATCGCCCATGATATCGCCCATGTAGCTGTCAGGCACGGTGACCTTCAGCTCGCCCACAGGCTCCAGCAGGAC
>CAZVVH010000244.1:0-2496 GCA_964630475.1 uncultured Oscillospiraceae bacterium
TCCCAATCCTGCCCGTCCCCATGCCGAAGAATAAACTCCGACTGCTCGAACAGCTCGGGAAGGCTTTCCGTGCGAAGCATGAACACATGGCTGCCCATGGTGCCATTGATAGACTTGGGAGGCTCCTTTTCCAGCACCATGCTTCCGCCGCAGTGGGCGCGAATCTCCTCCGGCGTATGAAGGTAGCTCACCTGGCCGCCCCGGCCCACATGGGCCACGTAATATTGGAAGCGATAGTTCGGGAAGGAGCGATTCTCGTGAAAGACCAGGCTTTCCGCCCAGATCTGGTAGACATCCACATTGTAGGCGTAATTCATTTTGTCAGGGATATAGCCGCCGGGGGCGCGCATGTTAACCTCCAGCCCTAAAATATCCCCTTTCCTGCCCAGGCCTTCCTTGTCCTCGTCCAGGCGGAAGAATTCGAAGTGGAAGAACCGATAGCGGGTGTGGAAGGCCTTCACCACCCGCTGACCGATTTCATACAGATCGGTGGCCTGGACGTTCTGGGTGTAGCTGATATTCTCGCCGCTGCCCTGAAGCATTTCCAGCGGATTTTTCACCATGACCTGCCCGGTGCAGAAGAGAATGTTGCAGTCGCCGTCGGTGATGCCGTCAAAGGTTTCAATGTGGCCAGGGACGAACTCCTCCATGATGTACGATTTGTCGGCCTTCGTCTCCCAGAAGCGGCGAAGCTCGCCGTCGTTGGTCAGTTTCCAGGTGTCCGACGCGCCTACGCCGTTATCCGGCTTGGCCACCACCGGATAGCCAACTTCGGCGAGAAAAGCCTGACAGCCCTCCAGGGTGTCCACCAGATGATAGCGGGCGGTCCGGACCCCTGCGGCCTCATAGCCAGCCTTCATTTGGGATTTGTACTTCACCGGAGTCATGTCCGCGGTTTTGAAGCCGGTGGTGATGTTGAAATCCGTCCGCAGCCGGGCCTCCAGCTCCAGCCAGTATTCGTTCTGGCTGTCGATGAAATCCACCCTGCCATATTTGAAGATGAAAAAGGCCACGGCCCGGAACACCCCGTCATAGTCCTCCAGCGAGGGGAGGTAGTAATACTCCGTCAGGGCGCTGCGGCAGTTGTCACCGATGCTGTCGTAGGGGCAGTCCCCGATGCCCAGTACGTTGACCCCCAGGCGTTTCAGGCGGTCACAGAAGTTGTAAAAATGCTCGGGGAAATGGGGAGAGAGAAAAATCACATTCATGGGAAGTCCTCCTTTAATACCACAAAAACTGCATCCAAGAGGGAACCTGGTGCGCCCAGCTTGCTTCGTTGTGCTGTCCGCCGGGCTGGCAGAACAGGTAGGTCTGCACCCCCTGCTTTTGCACCTCTTTTTCCAGCTCTAAAATACAGCGGGCCACCAGGTCGTTATAGTCCGCCTGATATTCCGCCGTTCCCCAACTGAAAAAGATCCGGGTGTCCGGGGACAGTGGATCCTGGACTTCCCGGCGGAAGGAATCCATGGCAGGGACGATGGAGGGAGAGATCACTGCCCCCTTGGAAAACCAGCGGTTGTACCGCAGGACCGCGAACAGGGCCATCATTCCGCCCATGCTGTATCCCGCAATGGCGGTGGCCTCCCGGAAGGAATAGGTGCGGTAGGTGCGGTCAATATAGGGCTTCAGCTCGTGGACAATCCAGGAGACGGTGGCGTCTCCCCGGCCATGGACATCGCCGTAAATGGCGCTCTGGATGTGGTAGGGGCAGTATTCATGGACCCGCTGCAGGTCCTGGCCGGAGCACTCCATGCCCACCACAATCAGCTTTTTGCCCCAGTGGTCGAGAAAGTCCTTCAAGCCCAGGCAGGTGCCGAAGGTGGCGTCACTGTCAAAATACAGGTTGTGACCGTCAAACATGTATACCACCGGATACCGCTCCTCTGTCCAGTGGTAATCCTCCGGCAGATACAGGTGAATCCGCCGGTGCTCTTCTGCGGGGGAAAACCAAACTTCAAATTTTTCGACCATACGCAGTACCTCACAGTCCTGTATTGCCTTGCATCTCTGGCTCCAATTGCCGGGAGGCCGGCGGGATGAGAAATTGCAGCGTAATACTATATTTTAAGTGGGTTATTCTGATTATAGGGCGGCCGGAAAGCTTTGTCAATAGCAGGGAAGGTCGGTTTTGGAAAGCCGGGCTGCGCTCCCTGCTCTGCGGGGCGAAGGAGACCCCTCTGATACTAAAGCTTATTAAAACGGTTTTGCGCAGCATGCTTTTGGCAAAACCGTTTATAGCACGAAGTGCGTTCAGTTTTTATGAGACGGCGCAGCGTGCAATCGCACGATGCGAGTGTGCGTAGATCAGTATGAATGCCAAACGCCACGCCGAAGGGCGAGGCGTTTGACAATTATAAGAGGAAGGAAGAAATAGCTATATTATTTGCGCATTCCCTTTTTGCGGGGCGCGGAGGGGGTGCGCTGTCCGGGCCACAGGGGGTGCCCGCAATCGGGGCACCGCTTGGCGCCAATGAGGTTTTTAAAGACTACGTTGCC
>CAZVVH010000245.1:0-2487 GCA_964630475.1 uncultured Oscillospiraceae bacterium
CAATGAATTCGTGGGCCGCATCGCCATTGGCCGCATCGAGCGGGGCACCATCAAGCAGAATCAGGAGATCGTGGTCACCAATTACCATGACCCTGACCGGGTGTCCAAGAAGCTGAAGGCAGTCTCCCTGTACGAATTTGACGGCCTGAACCGGGTGCCTGTGACCCAGGCCTCTGCCGGCAACATCATTGCCATGTCCGGCATTGGCGAGATCACCATTGGCGATACCATCTGCGCTCCCGAGACGGTGGAGCCTATTGAATTCGTGAAAATTTCCGCCCCCACCCTGGAAATGACCTTTGCCGTCAACGACGGCCCCTATGCCGGCAAGGAGGGCAAGTATGTAACCTCCCGCCAGATTAAGGACCGCCTGATGCGTGAGACCCTGAAGGACGTCTCCCTGCGGGTCACTGAGCTGGAGGGCACCACCGACGCCTTCAACGTGGCCGGCCGGGGCGAAATGCACCTGTCCATCCTCATCGAGACCATGCGCCGGGAGGGCTATGAGTTCCAGGTGTCTCCCCCCCGCGTGCTGTACAAGGAAATCGATGGCGTCAAGTGCGAACCCTTCGAGCGCCTGGTGGTGGACGTGCCCAACGACGCTGTTGGCTCTGTCATGTCCAAGATGGGCGAGCGCAAGGGCGACTTCCTAGAGATGAACCCCGTGGGTGCCGACCGCACCAAGCTGGAGTTCCTGGTTCCCTCCCGGGGCCTGTTCGGCTACCGGAATGAGTTCCTCACCGACACCAAGGGCGAGGGCATCATGGCCTCCGTGTTCGACTCCTATCTGCCCGTGAAGGGCGATGTGGTCCGCCGCCACACCGGTTCCCTGATCTCCTATGAGACCGGCGTCTCCATCACCTACGGCTTGTTCAACGCACAGGAGCGGGGCGTCCTCTTCATCGGCGCAGGTGTGCCCGTCTATGAGGGCATGATTATCGGCTCCACCCCCAGAAGCGAGGATATCACCGTCAACGTCTGCAAGGCCAAGCACCTGACCAACACCCGGGCCTCCGGCTCTGACGATGCCCTGCGGCTGGTGCCCCCCAAGCAGATGAGCCTGGAGCAGTGCCTGGAGTACCTGGGCGATGACGAGCTGTTGGAGGTGACTCCCAAGTCCCTGCGCATGAGAAAGAGTATCCTCTCCAATGAGCAGAGAATGAAGAGCATCCACGGCAAGAAGAACAAGTAATCTCCGCCGGAAAGGCAGCGCCCAGTGTGGCCTTGAAGGGCGGCTTTGTATTTGACAATTAAGAAAAAATGCACTATAATATAAATTAAATAAAGGAATGATATCTGAATTCGGAAAGGAGCTCTGTTTCGCATGACATTAATAACCATTGGGATTATGTTTCTTTTGATTGCGGCAGGAAATGCACTTTGTATCATTGCCGATTACAGACTGGCGGGTCCCTCCCCCCGTCCCGAGCAGACGCTCACTGTGGCGGCGGAGCGGGAATGGCGGGGAGAGCCTAAGCAATATACCCAGCAGGAGCTTGACCAGGCGGCTTCTGATGCCCATGCTGATATTGTGGCCCGATACGTCTTTCAGAAAATCAGCAATCCCTGGATGTAATACTGCTTCTTCATAAAACCGTTAGATTTTATGAAGAAGGGACCGCCTAACGGCGCTTCCCTTTTGTGGCGATTCGCCACAAAAGCCGTCCCATACAGTTCTTAACACACCTCCGGTGCTATAAAAAGGTTTTTTAACCGTTTTAATAAGCTTTAGTATGAAGCCCGGATCACCGCGCTTTTCTTCAAAAATTGGCAATGAAATTACCAATATATTACAGCGTTCATGCTGACACGATTAATATGCTCAAAAAATAAGAGATGGAGGATTGCACATAACGCAATTCTCCATCTTTTTATGCCGTGAATCACCTGTTTATACCAATCCCTGTTAAAAAGCGCAAATGCTTTTTATAGCCCCCGCAGGGGGCGTCAGGGATTATATGAGACGTGTTTTGCGCTTTAGCGCAAAACGGGCAGCGCCGCTGAGGCGATGCCTCCCTGATAAAATTTGCATATTTTATCAGGGAACAGTATTAGGGGAGGCTTTGGCGATGGGGCTGCGTGCTCCGTTCCGATTTACGGGCACTCATATTGAAAATAGTTTGACGCAGCCCCGTCCTCCTCAAATGCCTCCATCAGCTGAAATCCATTCTTTTCCAGCACTCGGATGGAGGGAAGATTGGAGGAAAAGGTAAAGGCGCCCAGAGATTTCAGAGAGAACTTTTGCCGAAGCTCCGCCAAAAACAGTCCCAGAGCCTTGGCGTCAATCCCTCGATTCCAATAATCGGGTTCAAAGATGCAATAGCTAATCATGGCGTTTGGCGTCGCAGAACGATCCATGCAATAGCACCAGATATCGCCGATGTACTTGTGATCCGCCAATACGGTTTTGCCGTAGCTGGCGGCGCCGGGAAGCAGGGACTTTTCGTAATCCGCCAACGATTCCGCCAGCGTCCCTGCCCTTTGGGG
>CAZVVH010000246.1:0-2391 GCA_964630475.1 uncultured Oscillospiraceae bacterium
TCATGGAATATATCATGAAGAAGTACGACCTGTCCATGGCTGAGATGATGAACATTCTGAACAAGAAGTCCGGCGTTCTGGGCATCTCCGAGGTCTCCTCTGACTTCCGCGATCTGGACAACGCCGCTGCCGCTGGCAACGAACAGGCTGCTCTGGCTGTAGAGGTCTTTGAGTATGGCGTCCGCAAGATGATCGCTGAGTATGCCGCTGCCATGGGTGGCGTAGATGCCGTGATCTTCACCGCCGGTGTGGGCGAGAACTCCGCCGACATGCGTCTGAAGTTCGTGGAGGGTCTGGAATTCATGGGCATTAAGATTGATCCCGAGAAGAACAACTGCCGCGGCGTGGAGCGCATTGTCTCCACCGACGACTCCAAGGTCAAGGTTCTGGTCATTCCCACCAACGAAGAGCTGATGATCGCCATGGATACCGCTGAGATCGTCAACGCCCAGTAACCCAAATTCCATCTTATTTGCAGGGCTGCACCCAAAGACGGGTGCAGCCTTAATTTTTTGTCTTATTTTTTCCGATTTCGTTATTTTGTGCTAAAATATGAAATGCTGAAAATATATTAAGAAGGTGCGCTATGAAACGAAACCTGAAAAAAATGCTCTCCTATTATCGGAACTACCTGCCGGTTTTCTTCGCAGATATGTTCTTTGCCCTGGTGGATGCTGTGGTAGCACTGATCATTCCGCTGATCGTGCGCTATATCACCTCTACGGTGGTCTATTGGCCTACGGAGCTGGCCTTTGCCCGTATCATCCAGTTAGGCATCCTGATGCTGGTGCTCCTGGCCATTCAAGGCGGAAGCGCGTTTTTTATCGGTTATGTGGGCCATGTTATGGGCACCTACATTGAGGCGGACATGCGCCGGGAGATCTTTTCCCATTACCAGAAGCTCTCCTTCTCCTTTTTCGATGATCAGAAGGTGGGCCAGCTCCTCAGCCGGGTCACTAACGACCTGTTTGAGATCTGTGAGTTAATGCACCATGGCCCGGAGAACATTGTCATCTGCTCCATCAAGATCATTGGCGCTTTTGTAATTCTGTTCACGGTGAGCTGGAAGCTGGCGCTGGTGGCCATCCTGATCCTCCCCATCATCTTCCTCATCATTCTTTACTTCAACCGGAAGATGAAGGCGGCGTTCAAGGTTAACCGTGCCCAAATTGCGGTGATCAATGCCCAGGTGGAGGAGAATCTGTCCGGAATTCGGGTGGTGAAGTCCTTTGCCAACGAAGAAGTGGAGATGGAAAAGTTTGAGACTGGCAACCAGGGCTATGTAAAAACAAAGACCAACAACTACCTTTATATGGGCGGCTATCAGGCCACCATGAGTGCCTGCATGACCCTGATCACCATCGTGGTGCTCATTGCCGGCGCCTGCCTGATCACCGCCGGCATGCTGGCTATCACCGACCTGGTGACCTTCCTGCTCTACATCAATGTGTTTACCGCCCCCTTAACCACGCTGATTAACTTCGCGGAGACCTTCCAGAACGGCTATACCGGCTTTGAACGCTTTATGGAGATTCTGAACATCCAACCCGACATTCAGGACATCCCCAATGCCCAGCCCTTGGTTTCCCCCAAGGGCGAGATCCGGTTCCAGGACGTCTCCTTCCACTATCAGGAGAACCAGGAGCAAGTGCTCAATCACGTGAACCTGACCATCCGCCCCGGCGAATATGTGGCCCTGGTTGGACCCTCCGGCGCCGGAAAAACCACCTTATGCAGCATGATTCCCCGGTTCTACGATGTGACAGAGGGCGCTGTCCTGCTGGACGGCATTGACGTCCGCAAGCTACAGCTAAAGAGCCTTCGGGATCACATCGGCATCGTCCAACAGGACGTGTACCTGTTCGGCGGCACCATTCTGGAAAACATCCGGTACGGTCGGCCCGATGCCACCGATGAAGAGATTGTCGCCGCCGCCAAGGAGGCCAATGCCCACGACTTCATTATGTCCCTGCCCAACGGCTATGAAACGGACATCGGCCAGCGGGGCGTGAAGCTCTCCGGAGGCCAGAAGCAGCGCCTGTCCATCGCCCGGGTCTTTCTGAAGAATCCGCCCATTCTGATCTTCGATGAGGCCACCTCCGCCTTGGACAACGAGAGCGAACGAATCGTCCAGGAGTCCCTGGAGCACCTGGCTAAGAATCGTACCACCCTGGTCATTGCCCACCGCCTTTCCACCATCCGCAACGCGCAGCGCATCCTGGTGCTGACTGAGGACGGCATTGCGGAACAGGGCACCCACGATGAACTGATGGCAAAGGGCGGAGTTTACAGCCACCTTTACAACCAGCGATAAATGGGATCGTGAAACGAGTGTATCGCAAATTTAAGCTCTTAAACGAAACCAATAAACAACAGTACGGAGAATTGCTG
>CAZVVH010000247.1:0-2346 GCA_964630475.1 uncultured Oscillospiraceae bacterium
GGCATCGCCATTGGTGCAGGAACCGATATTGCCATTGATGCGGCCGATATCGTGCTGATGAAGAGCAGGCTCTCCGATGTTCCTGCTGCTATCCGACTGAGCCGGGCCACCCTGCGGAATATCCATGAGAATCTGTTCTGGGCCTTCTTCTACAATGTAATCGGGATTCCGCTGGCGGCAGGGGTCTGGATCCCGGTGTTCGGCTGGAAGCTGAACCCCATGTTCGGCGCCGCGGCCATGAGCCTTTCCTCTTTCTGCGTGGTGTCCAACGCCCTGCGCCTGAATCTGTTTAAGCTCCGGGACGCCAAGCGGGATCAGCGGACCAGGAAGGAGCTTCACCAGCTGAATCTGACCGGCCTGATCCGGGAGGATCCGGAAAGTCCCCCAATCCCCGCCGCTGGGGCGGACACCCTGACCATCTGCATCGAGGGCATGATGTGCCATCACTGTGAAAACGCGGTGAAGAAGGCCTTGGAAGCCATTCCTCAGGTGGCGGAAGCCACCGCCGACTATGAAAAGGGGACTGCCATTGTGACCCTCAGCGGCCCCGTGGACCACGAGGTGCTGAAACAGGCCATCGAGGAAGAGGATTATGAAGTAATTTCCATTCAATGATGTAATAGGAGGATGAGCAATATGGTAAAGGTTACTTTGAAAATTGATGGCATGATGTGCGGCATGTGCGAGGCCCATGTCAACGACGCCATTCGCAAGGTCTGCGATGTGAAGAAGATCACCTCTTCCCACACCACAGGCACCACGGAGATCCTTCTCAAGGAGCAGCCTGACGTGGCCCGCATCAAGACCGCTGTCAAGGAGACCGGCTACAAGGTCACCGGTGTCCGGGTGGAGCCATACGAGAAAAAGGGGTTTTCCCTGTTCCGGAAGTAACAGCGGGAATTTTGCCGGGGCTGAAAGGCCCCGGCATTTTCGGGCCTATTTGACATAGGGAAAGAAATGTGGTAACATATGCTAAAACCAATAAATATGCTGTGTTATTGGCCATATCGTCGCTGATAGATAAAAAGGAAGAAAGAGGGCCTTTTCTATGAATTTTGTGTTTATTTCACCGTCCTTTCCCCATACTTACTGGAATTTCTGCGACCGTCTGCATCGAAACGGTGTCAATGTGCTGGGTATTGGAGACACCCCCTATGACCAGTTGGAGGATCAGCTGAAGGCCTGCCTGACCGAGTACTATAAGGTGGGCAATCTGGAAAATTATGAGGAAGTGTACCGGGCCATGGCGTTTTTCTCCTTCCGGTACGGCAGGATCGACTGGGTAGAGTCCAACAATGAGTACTGGCTGGAGCAGGACGCCCGCCTGCGTACCGATTTCAACATTACCACCGGAGCCAACCTGGAAGAGGTGGCCAGGTATAAGAGCAAGTCGGGCATGAAGGCTTATTACAAAAAGGCCGGCGTACCCACTGCCCGCTGCCATAAGGTCACCAGCTATGCCCAGGCAAAGGAATTTTTGAACCTGGTGGGTTATCCCGCCTTCGCCAAGCCGGATAACGGCGTAGGTGCTGCAGGCACCTATAAGCTAAACGGCGATGAGGACCTGGAGCGGTTTTTTGCGGAGAAGCCCGATGCGCCCTATGTGATCGAAGAGTTTATCACCGGTGATATCTACTCCTATGACGCTGTGGTTGACTCCCATTCCAACCCACTGTTTGAATCCATGACCGCCTGGCCCCCGTCCATTTCGGATATCGTCAACTATAAGCTGGATCTGAGCTATTATGTGACGGCGGAGATGCCCGAGACTCTGAAACAGCTGGGCAGGGCAACGGTAAAGTCCTTTGAGGTCAAGAGCCGTTTTGTCCATCTGGAATTTTTCCGCCTGACCAAGGCCCGCCCAGGCCTGGGTGAGGTGGGTGATTTCGTGGGACTGGAGGTCAATATGCGCCCCGCCGGCGGCTATACCCCGGACATGATGAATTATGCACATTCCACCGATGTCTATCAGATCTGGGCGGACATGGTCACCACCGATTCCAGAATCAAGCCCCAGGCGGAGCAGTCCCATTACTGCGTCTACGCTAGCCGGCGGGATTGCTATTCCTATGTCCACACCCACCAGGAGGTGTTGGACCGCTACGGCGCCCAGATGGTTATGTGCGAGCGGATGCCGGATATTCTGTCCGGGGCTATGGGCAACCAGATGTACACCGCCCACGCCGCAACTGAGGAGGAGACCCAGGAGTTTATCCGCTTCATCCACGAGCAGAAATAAGCTGATTTCCATGCAAAAAGCACCAGAGCCAAAACTCTGGTGTTTTTTTGTACGTGCGCCCGGTGAGCGCACATTCTATAGGGTGAAAGTCCCGAATCCGCCCGGCA
>CAZVVH010000248.1:0-2317 GCA_964630475.1 uncultured Oscillospiraceae bacterium
CACGGGCGGAGCCTTCGCCCCAGTACTCCTTCATATAATTGCCGTTGATGCGGACGATATTGGTGGGGGACTCATCGAAGCGGGCAAAGTAACGGCCCAGCATCATAAAGTCCGCACCCATAGCCAGCGCCAGAGTAATATGATAGTCATGGACAATACCGCCGTCGGAGCAGATAGGAATATAAACGCCGGTCTCCTCATAGTAGCGGTCACGCTCCTGACAGACATCGATGAGCGCGGTGGCCTGGCCCCGGCCAATGCCCTTCTGCTCACGGGTGATGCAGATGGAACCGCCGCCGATGCCCACCTTAATAAAGTCTGCGCCGCAGTCAGCCAGGAAGCGGAAGCCCTCCCCGTCCACCACGTTGCCAGCGCCCACCTTCACAGAGTCGCCGTAATTCTCGCGGATCCAGGCCAGGGTCTTTTTCTGCCAGCAGGAGAAGCCCTCAGAGGAGTCAATGCAGAGCACGTCCGCACCAGCCTCCAGCAGGGCGGGAACACGCTGGGCATAGTCCCGGGTATTGATGCCGGCGCCCACCACATAGCGCTTCTTACTGTCCAGCAGCTCCAAAGGATACTCCTTATGAGCGGAATAGTCCTTGCGGAACACCATATAGACCAGCTTGCCCTCCTCATCCACGATGGGCAGGGTGTTGATCTTGTTGTCCCAGATGATATCGTTTGCTTCTTTCAGCGTGGTGTCCTTGGGGGTCACCACCAGCTTGTCCAGCGGAGTCATAAAGGTGGCAATTTTGGTATCAAAGTTCATGCGGGAAATGCGGTAATCCCGGCTGGCCACGATGCCCAGCAGCTTGCCATGAGCGGTGCCGTCATCGGTGATGGCCACAGTGGAATGACCGGTTTTCTCCTTCAGTTCCAGCACGTCAGCCAGTGTGTTCTCAGGGGTCAGGTTGGAGTCAGACTCCACAAAGCCGGCCTTGTAAGCCTTGACTTTGGCAACCATAGCAGCTTCCTGCTCAATGGTCTGGGAGCCATAGATAAAGGAAACGCCTCCTTCCCGGGCCAGAGCAACGGCCAGGGTGTCATCGGAAACGGCCTGCATGATGGCGGAGGTCATGGGGATATTCATAGAGATTGCGGGTTCCTCCCCCTTCTTGAACTTGACCAGAGGGGTTTTCAGACTGACCCGGTCAGGGATGCAGTCCTCGCTGGAATAGCCGGGGATCAGCAGGTATTCGCTAAAGGTATGGGACGGTTCAGAATAAATAAATGCCATATCGCTCTGCCTCCATTATAAAATATCCCTCGCTTCTCACACGATTAGAAGCGGATACAAACTCGATTGTATAATTATAACCTAAGCGTTCCGGGAATGTCAATCGTCATTCCGCACCCACTTTCGCGGTTTTTCCAATGACAATTTGGGCATCAAAGCGCGTCTCCCCCAGACGGCCAGCAGGGCGGAGGGCCGGAGCCGTCCAAAGCGCTCCTCCTCCCGGGTGGCCGCCCGGAAGGTCTTTTCACAGGACACATCCATTTATCGCCCCTTGTGGATTACCAGCTTGTCCTTGCAGCAGAGATCTGTGATATCGCTCTGGGTGGCGGCGGGAATCCGCAGGCTGCCGCCGCAGTGGGCGCAGGTCAGCTCCAGAGAGGAATAGTGGATGCGGATGCGCCACTTCTCACTGCCGCACTCACAGGAGACGCCGCCCCGGCCTGCGATCTCCTTCAGCTCTTCCAAAACTTCCTCCATGACCAGATCGTTCAGGAAGGTGCCGGGTTTTCTCTCCCCTTGGCCTTCCTCTGTTTCTCCCTTCTGCTCATCTACCTGGTCCATGGCCTCCTCCAGCCGCTTCATGGCGGCGAACACCAGCTGCTCCTCCCCCACATAGCAGCAATCCAGCCCAGAGGCCGGGCAGGCCATGGAGATGGCCTTCTGATGGAGGAAGGCCCGCTCGGGCACCACCGCTTTGTGTTCCTCCTTACAGAAGGCACAGGGCACACTGAGGCGGAACTCGGTCTCCTCCGGGCGGATGGTCAGAATGGACTTGCCGCAGGGGCAGACCACCTCAGACTTGGAGGCACAGAGGGAAAATACCGTCCGCTCCACAATCACCGGCTGGCGGCACCGGGGGCAGATATAGCCTATGGTTCGGGTTTTCTCTTTCATTTGAAATCCCTTTCTTTCATCATATAATACTACTTGATAAAAAGCTTTCAAGCCTTTTATCGCACCGAAGGTGCGTCAAGAACTTATGAGACGGCGCAACGTGCAACAGCACGATGCCAGGGTGCGCAGCACACGGGTTTCTCGATGAAAGCATTTCATTGAGAAACAGTATAAGTATTTCTATTA
>CAZVVH010000249.1:0-2291 GCA_964630475.1 uncultured Oscillospiraceae bacterium
GATTGAAAAAATAAAGGCGCCTATCTTTATTATTCATGGCGATGAAGACAAAATCGTTGATGTCAGCTATGCCAAAAAAGCAATTGATGCTGCTGTAAATCCGGCCTCTGAGCTGGTCGTTTTAGCCGGGGCAGGGCATGGTTTTAATAAGACCCAGTTTAAGGACGCGATGGGATACATTCTTGAATACCTGAAAAAGACAGGGGCATAAAGACGGACAAGAAAGGCCCACAGGGCCTTTCTTGACAAGCCGAATCGAGCCAGTTGGGTTCCCAACTGGCTCGATTATTTTCATATTAAGCAGGTTCAGCCGGAAAAGCTCTGGCACAGATGCTTTACGCAGCAGGCGGCACAGTTGGGCTTTCTGGCATCACACACCGCTCGGCCATGGAGCACAATGCAGTGGCAAAAATCGGAAGAATGCTCCGGCGGCAGGATCTTTCTCAGCTCCTTTTCGATCTTCACCGGGTCCTTCAAATTGTCCACCAGACCCAGCCGGTTAGAGATACGGATACAATGGGTGTCCACCACCGTGGAGCCGGGAATCTTGAACACATCACCAAGGATAAGGTTTGCCGTCTTGCGTCCCACGCCGGGCAAGGCCGTCAGCTCCTCCATGGTTCTCGGCAGTTCTCCGCCGTATTTTTCCAGCAGCACATTGGCGCAGGCCACAATATCCCGGGCCTTGGCCCGGAAGAAGCCGCAGGAATGGACATATTGCTCCACCTCCGCCACGTCGGCTTCGGCAAAAGCCTCCAGGGTAGGGAAGCGGGCAAAGAGCGCCGGGGTAATCTGGTTCACCCTCTCATCAGTGCACTGAGCCGCCAGCCGCACGGAGAATAACAGCTCATAGTCCTTTCTCCAGTCCAGCGTACAGTCGGCCAGCGGATACTCCGCCAGCAGCAGGCGGACGATTTCATCAACCTGTTCCTGAGTCCTCATATTCTTCCCCCGATCTCTCTCAGCGGCTCAGCTCAATGGAGCCGCCGCACTCGATAACAGGCAGGTCCTCCCCGCTGTAGGTGCCACCGAAATGGTACTCCACGGCCAGGGGGAATACACTGCTCTCACCGCTGGCAAGATACAGGGTATGGGTGGTGGTGCCCAGGGTGGTCACCAGCTTTTCACTGCCGTCATAGTCTACAGCCGGAGCGCTGCAGCTGGCATACTGGTCTCCTACACTGACGTTTACGGAGTTGTAGCTCTCCGCAATTTGCAGGGCATAGGATTCCAGCTGTACCTCAACACGCACCTGCACCCGCTCGCTGTCCAGCACGGTGGCAGTCCAATTGGCCCTGATATCAATGGGCAGACCAGTCTGAGACTTAAAGCTTCCGCTGCCCAGCACCTGGCCCGCCGGTGCCTGCGTGACCACCGATGCCGGGATTGGGGTCGACGTGGGAATCACAGTGGGCACAGGGGTAGGCGTCACAGCAGGCACAGCTGTTGCCGCAGGGATAGGCGTTGCGCTGGCCGGAGCCACGGTGTTCACCGGGCTTGTCGTGTTTTGTTCGCCGGATTCAGGGCTAGGGCTTATCAGGAAGGGATCGTTGGTGGTCTCCGGCTCCTTGCTCTCTGCCAGATCCATCAGGGCATTGCAGATGATGGCGGCTGCCAGAAGAAAAACGATTATAAATAAAACGGCTTTTATCTTTCCTCTTGCCATTTCAATTTTCTCCTTATCCTCAGTTTTCGGTCCGCAAAGGGTGACCGTTTTTGTCATTATACTGCATTCCTAGACAATTGTCCACAAGCCAAAGTTCCCCAGGACAAAAGTTAATTTTTCGTCCATAACTATGTATTTTACAAATTGGGCCGCAGGTGCTATAATGGCTTTTATACTGGGAAAGGTGTACGTTTGGGATGTATAAGCCGCTTGCAGATGAAATAAGGCCTGATACGCTGGATGATGTGGTTGGCCAGCGTCATATACTGGGCCCTGACGGGATGCTCCGCCGCATTGTGGACAGCGGGCAGATCCCCAATATGATCTTCTACGGTCCCTCCGGCACCGGCAAAACCACGGTCGCCCGGATCATTGCCCAGCGCACCAACCGTTCCCTCCGCAAATTGAACGCCACCACAGCGGGCATTGCGGACATAAAAAAGATCATTGACGAGCTGGATACGCTGCTGACTCCCGGCGGTGTGCTGCTCTATCTGGATGAGATCCAGTATTTCAACAAAAAGCAGCAGCAATCCCTGCTGGAATTTATCGAGGACGGGCGCATCACCCTGATCGCCTCCACTACGGAGAACCCTTATTTCTGCGTGTTCAACGCTATCCTCAG
>CAZVVH010000250.1:0-2283 GCA_964630475.1 uncultured Oscillospiraceae bacterium
GGTTTTATGAAGAAGCAGTATTAACGCAAAAGGGTCAGGTTTTGTTTTTCCGGCGGCCAGCTGCAGTCCGGCCTGGCTTGGCAGGCAAAGCAGGGGCGGCTCCCCTTGTCCGCCCGGAAGAGCAGCTCTCCCAGGGGGGAGCGGCGGCCCTGCCAGTTGGAGCGGTGTTCCCGGACGGCGGCGAGAATCATCGCCTGTTCCTGGAAGGAGAAGCCGCAGTCCGCCAGAATGGGAGCGGCCAGCTCAGGTCCCGCCTCCTCATGGCTGCGCCCGCCCCGATACTCCTCCGCCCGGCCCAGATCGTGGACCAGCGCCGCTCCGTAGATCAGCGGGCGGGGAATGGACAGCTGTTCCTCCATGGCGATCAGCGCCATCAGCCGGGCCACGGAGAGCAGGTGCTCCATGCCGTGACCGCAGAATATTCGGCCCCGCTCCGCCTTTTCCAATTGGGCCATCAGCCCCTGGAAGTCCCTGTGGGCCAGAATTCGGTTCACCCGGTTCATTCCTTCACCATCTGGAGGAAACGGGCTTGCAGACCATCGTTGCCCTGAAAGCAGCCCCGGGCCGCCAGGGTTATGGTTTTGGCGCCGGGGTTTTTGATGCCCCGCATGGACATGCACAGGTGTTCCGCCTCCAGCATGACCAGCGCTCCCTGGGGCTGCAGGCAGTCCATAATAGCGTCTGCGATCTGGCCGGTCAGCTTCTCCTGAATCTGGGGGCGGCGGGCATAGACCTCCACGGTTCGGGCAATTTTGCTCAAGCCAACCACCTGGCCGTTGGGGACATAGGCCACATGAGCCTTGCCGAAGAAGGGGAGCAGGTGATGCTCACAGACGGAATAGAAGGTGATATCCTTCACCAGCACAATCTCGTTGTGTTCCACGGTAAAACGCTTGGCAAGGTACTCATCCGGGGTTTCCTCCAGCCCCGCAAATAGTTGGGAACACATCCGGGCAATGCGATCCGGGGTGTCAAGAAGGCCTTCCCGGTTGGGGTCCTCTCCGATGCCCTCCAGAAAGAGCATGGTGGCCTGTTTAATTTTATCCTGGTCGATCATAATGGTAATCTCCCTGCAAAAAGAATCTTGAATTCCGATCTCTGAAGGGATCGTTGGACGGTGATATTCAGTACCTTATAGTGTACCAGATTGCTCGAAGAAAACGAAGAGCAATTTCCACAAAAATCTGAAAAAATTGGGACAATATGACGGGAATGCCGGCGAACGGACGGTTGACAAGCTGTCCAATTCCCGTTAAAATCGTGTCAATAAAACTGGAAAGGATGATGTTCCATGGAGATGAAGGAGCTGGAGCGCATTGTGCTGCAAAATCAGGCCTATCGGGAGATCGCTAATCTGATGGGACGGTATCAGTACCTCCATACTGGCGGCCAGATGGACCGCATCGGCCGGGAGCTTTTCGCCTGGCAGCTGCCGGATGCCACTTGTGAATATGGCCCCTTGGGCGTATTCGGCCCGGAAAAGAGCCTGGAGTTTTTTGATATCATGGCGGAGAAGTTCACCGCGGGAACCGGCCAGTGCCTGCCCGGCCTGCTGGAAATCCACCAGATTACCACCCCGGTCATTGAGGTGGCGGAGGATTGCAAGACCGCCAAGGGCCTGTGGATGTCTACCGGCGTCATTATGATGCGGGAGGATCCCGCTGCGGAGGACGGCTATTCCTTCACCTGGGACACCGGCAAGTACGCAGTGGACTTCATCAATCTGGAGGGACAGTGGAAGATCTGGCACCTGCACGTCTGCGACATGTGGCAGGCGGACTTCGACCATGATCCGGTGAAATATGCCGGCGAGCGGGAATATGGTGTGACCCGGGAGCAGATCCGGGACTATCACGCCCAGGCCGATGCCACCGGCGAAGATTTACACCCCTTCGGCTTCCCCATTCCCGATGGGCCAACCACCTTCCACTACAAGTATGCGAAAAACTCCTGCGCTCCCCGCCAGCCGGAGCCTCCGCTGCCCTATAAAACCTATCAAAGCTAAAAAATATAAGCGCGCTGCAAAAACTGTGGCGCGCTTGCTCATGTAAAAACGCGAAAGGCGCTCCCCAAAGGGGGAGCGCCAAGTTTGCGAAATAAGGGGAAATTAGCCCTTCTTGGTGGGACGATAGGGCTTGTAGTAGCCGGAAATCTCGTTGGCTGCGAAGGGATTCTCAGTCTCGCCAGCTTCGACCTTCTTGAACCACTCAGCGGCCTTCTTGGGCATGCCGACCCAGGACTCAGCGGTCTGAGGCTTCTGCATATCGGTGGTGGCATAACGCC
>CAZVVH010000251.1:0-2276 GCA_964630475.1 uncultured Oscillospiraceae bacterium
CGGCGCTCCACGCTCATGGTTTCGGGCATAACAATAATAATGCGATAGCCCCGGGCCGCAGCCACAGAGGCCAGGCCAATGCCGGTGTTGCCGGAGGTGGGTTCGATAATCACAGAGCCTTCCTTCAGCAGCCCCTTGGATTCAGCATCGTCAATCATTGCCTTGGCAATGCGGTCCTTCACGGAGCCTGCGGGATTAAAATACTCCAGCTTGCCCAGGATCCTTGCCTCCAGGCCAAGCTCCTTCTCAATGTGGGTCAACTCCAGCAGCGGGGTGCGGCCAATCAACTGGTCAGCCGATGTATAGATCTTACTCATATGCGATTCCTCCTTATATCTCAATTATATCCGTATGAAACCCCTTTTGTTCAAACCTACTTCTATGTTGGGTTTGTAGGTATTATAGACCCATATTTTCCCGTTGTCAATAGGATTTCTCAAAAATTCTTAGTTGATTTCCCATCAACCCTATTATATAATAGGTTAAAAAGGAGGGAACTTTATGATGATCTCAACAAAAGGCCGGTATGCGCTGCGCGTGCTGGTGGATTTGGCCGAGCATGACATAGGAAGCTATATCCCGCTGAAGGAAGTTGCTCAACGCCAGGAAATTTCTGAAAAGTATCTGGAAAGTATTATCAAGGCCCTGGTTCGCAGCGGCGACCTGGAGGGGGTTCGCGGAAAGGGCGGCGGTTATCGTCTGACCCGTTCCCCGGATCAGTATTCCATTGGTGAGATCCTCCGGGTTATGGAGGGCAGCCTGGCTCCTGTGGCCTGTCTGGAGGAGGACGCGAAGCCCTGTCCCCGGGCTGTGGACTGCCGCACCCTTAGCATGTGGACGGAGCTTTACAATCTGGTCACAGATTTCTTTGACAGCAAGACCCTGGCCGATCTGATGGCCTGCAATCAGGATGGCAACGATTATATCATATAAAAAATGACCGGCGGTATCACAACCGTCGGTCATTTAAATGTTTCGTCAGAATGGTTGAATTCCGTCAAACCCGATAATCGTCCTGCTTCTTCAGGATGACGGCAATATAATAGGCCAGCAGATATGGCAGGCATTCCTCATGGGTGGTCAGCTGGCTGCCCAGCAGCTCCCGGATCCGTCCCATGCGATAGTTCACCGTATTCCGATGGGTGTACATCTCATCGGCCACGGCTTGCAGGCTTCCATTGTTGAGCAAGTAGCGGTAAAGGGTTTCCTTGTAGCTGCTGCCGTGCTTTTTGTCGTACTCCAACAGGGGATCCATCACCTCATGGTAATAATCCAGCATCAGATTATCGTCGGGAATGGAGTACAGCAGCTTGTAGAGGCCCATGTCCTTAAACCAGATGATGTCCACATGCGTCAATTGCGCTCTCCGGACGGCGGACAGAGCAGAGTGGTAGGCGTCGGTCAGCTCCTTGACATCCTTCACCGGTTCCCCGACGCCCACATTGATACGCATATTCTGCTCCGCTCGGGTGGCGTGGTAAATATCCACCAGGTGGGTGGCAATTTCCGCTGTCACCTTCTGATCTGTCTGGTTCAGGACAAAGATAAACCGGCCCTCATAGTGGAACACCAAATAGCGGAACCCCCAGTTGTTCAGGGCCGTGTGAAACCGCATCTCCGCCGTATGCAGGCCAAGCCGGCGCACGGTGTCGGAAACGTCCACAAACACGTCCAGGATCTGGTAGCCCGCATCGTTGTCAAAGTAATCGGTCAGTCGGGCGTAATAGTCCCCCTGCTCATTGGGAGAGAGAATGGCTCGGACCACGGCTCTGGACAGCTCCTCCACCTCCATGGAGCTTTGGTTGATCCGGTAACAGCTGAACTTGATAAAGCTGGTGATATACATCTCCCAGGGCATGGTCATCAGGGGCACCCTCAGCTCCTCACAGAGATGAATGATCTCCTCCGGCACCTCCTGCACATATTTGCCCACGTTGATTACCAAACCAACGCAGTGCTTTTCGTCCAGCCTCTTCACCAGGTGGGCCAGCCCCTCGGTGGTCCGGGCCAGACAGCCGCTAGTCACCAGCAGCTCATTGCCCCAGAAAAAGTCCACCATGCTGTCATCCTCTACCAGATGAACCCAGGTCACCACATGATCCATTTCATCTTCGGCAGCCAGACATTTCAAATGAAACCGATCCTGAGTCTCGTTAAACAGTTCCCGCAGGGTCAGTGCCATAGTCAAACATCCCTTTCCACCTGCTGAATCCCGCAGATTTTATATACCTATTATAGTCTGTATCTCATGGAAATGTAAAGTGTTTTTTCTTATT
>CAZVVH010000252.1:0-2202 GCA_964630475.1 uncultured Oscillospiraceae bacterium
GCTGCGGCACCTGGTGGAAGGTGATCAAGCACGTCATTCCCAACACCCTGCCCCTAATCATCATCAGCGCCACCGGCAGCATCGGCGGTGTAGTTATGATGGAAGCCTCCCTGAACTTTTTGGGCTACGGCGTTGATCCGGGTACACCCTCCTGGGGCTACCTGATCACCAATCAGGGGCGCACTAATATGTATGTGGCGCCTTGGCTGACCATTTGTCCCGGCGTTGCCATTGCCCTGATGGTATTCGGTGCCAATATGTTCGGCGATGCGGTGCGTGACCTGTTGGATCCCCGCCTGAAGGGCGGCGTTGGCAGTTACAATACCAAGAAGATCCAGAAGATCGCCGCCAAGATGATGAAGAAGATGGAAAAGCAGGCCGCCCGTAAGGCCAAGTCGGCTGTCTGACGGAAAAGTAGCGGACAATTGTGGATCTTTCCACAATTGTCTGTTGCTTATAATGGGTAATGGGACAAAGAAACTGAACTAATGGAGTGTCGTTCGACCATGGCAGATGGCAAAGAGAAACTGTTCAAACGATCCCACCGGGATATCAACTTGTATTTTGAGGGTTATCAGAAGCAGAAGAGTCTGGATCCGGTGACGGGCCGGAGCAGGACGGAGTACATCTACGCCGGGGACTATTACATTTTTCGGCTTGAGCAGCGGGAATACAACAGGTTCCGGGCAGAGAGCGCCGCGGCGATCATTGGGGCGCTGGTACTCTATGTGGTGGCCAATGTGCTGGGCCCTCAGGGCGGTGCGACCCTCTATGTGGGTATTCCGGCCCTGTGCGCCATCATCCCGATGCTCTATATGATCCTGGGACTCAGCGGCCTGCGGTCGGCCAAGACGCCCAAGATGACCATTCGGGAGTACACCTTTGGCTTGGGCAGATTGAAGAACACCACCTGGGCTGTGGTCGGCCTGTGGGGGCTGTCCCTGCTGGGAGAACTGGTTTATATTATTATCCACCGGGCGTTTCAAGCCGGTGAACTGTGTTCCGCGCTGCTGCAGGCGGCGGGTGTGGCACTGCTGGTCTGGCAAATGGTGAGGCAGGAGCGGGTGCTTAGTACCTGCATCCACAAGGCCAACTCCAGATTTGAGAACATGGACGGCACTGAGAAAACGGAAGGAGCGGAACAGAATGGCCGTTGAGGGGAAGATGGTTGTACCGGAGGGCGCCGAGTCCCTCTTTGAGAAGAAGCAGGGCCTGATGGAGTTTCCCGGCCCGAAGCCGGAGATCCCGGCGGAGCAGATCGCCACGGCGGTGGAGACCGATGTGCTGGTGTTGGGCGGCGGCCACGCCGGGCTGCAGTGTGCATTGGCTGCCGCCGAGGGCGGTGTCCGGGTAATCGTGGCGGAGGCCCGGACGGAGGAGCGGATGACCTGGATGGGGGAGCAGGTGGCCAGCTTTAACTCAAAATTCCTGACTGATCTGGGATTTGGCGGCTACGATCTGGACGCCATCATAGACGAGTATGACCGGTGCGGCGGCTTCCAGACCAATCATCAGATCATGGCTAAATTCGTTCGGAATTCCGGGGAGATGCTGGATCATCTGCTCTCCCTGATCCCAGAGGACAGCGACATTCTCCACCCGGATCAGTTCAATATCCATCAGGCTTATGGCAGCCCCACCTATCCCATCGTTCGGGGCGGCTACCGCACTTGGGCCTCTACTATTGAGTTCCGGGGGCCGGTGGTGGACACCCGGGATGTGGATTACCCGGTGGGCAAGTTCTCTCGGCTGAAGGATATTGCCTGGATCGCGCTGAACCGCTCTCGGGAACTGGGGGCGCGGTGGCTTTTCGGCCATAGGGCGGTGGTGCTGACTCAGGACGAAACCGGTCGGGTCACCGGAGCCATTCTTCGGAATGGTCAGGGCGGATATGTGCGTGTCACCGCCAGACGGGGCGTGGTCAACAGCGTGGGCAACTTCGGTGATCTGGGCGTGAAGCTGGGGCTTTGGGCCGGCGGACATCTGGACAACACCCCCATCAAGCCAATGCAGGCCAGAATTCCCGGGGACGCCTCCCGGCCCTTTGGGCAGACCTCCTTTCTGATGCTCAATGCCAGAGGAAAGCGGTTTGTTAATGAGTCTGTTCCCTATGCGATGACGCCGGGGATGGAACGGCAGCCCGGCGATTTTGTGACGGTGGTCACCGACCGGAAGTGGCTGGAGCAGGTGCGCCTTAGCCCG
>CAZVVH010000253.1:0-2183 GCA_964630475.1 uncultured Oscillospiraceae bacterium
TATAAATATCTACGATCCGCAGGGAGCGGACCCAGTTGGTCGCCACCATTCCGTGTAGCAGTCGAAAATCAACGCGAATTAATGTGGGTTCAGACATTGTACATCCTCCTATTTTTAGCTGTGAGCTGACATTTTTTCTGTGATATTGATAATTCCGGCCTTGGCGATCTCCTCCACCTGGCGGAGAAGCTCCTCGCCGTTCAGGTCGCAGCGCAGGGTACAGGCCTCGATCACCATGGGAAGGCTGAGACCGCTGAGGGCCAAGATGTTCAGCTTGCTGCGCAGGGCGGCCAGGGTGATCTGATTGCAGGGAGTTCCGCCGAACAGATCCAGCAGGATCAGGGCATTGTCGTCAAATGCGTGATAGGCCTCGATAACCGCGTTAATATAGTCCTCCAGAGTGTCGCTTGGCTCCAAGCCGAAGGCCGCCAGATTGGGCTGCTCCCCGATAATCATTGTAGAAGATTCCACGATGGCCGACGCCAGCGGCCCATGGGAAAGCAGCAGGATTCCGGGAACACCGGCCTGGACATTCTCTTTTTCAAATATAACTCTCATAGCGTGATTCCTTTGCTTTATTTTCGTTTCATCTTATCTGATGCAAAAACCGTGCCAAAAGGCAGCAGTCAGGTCTGGGAGAACGCCCCAGAGCCGGACAAAAGTGTTTCCGCCCGCGCCTGCATGCTCTCCAGTGAGGACTGGGAGAGCGCCCGGCGAACCGCGCCCAGGGAGCCTCCGCTCATGCTCAGGCTGCGAATGCCCAGGCCCACCAGAAGGGAGGCGGTTTCAGGATCCGATGCCATTTCGCCGCAGACCCCCACGGGCTTTCCTTCATCAGCATAAGCCTTTGCCACCTGGGCAATCAGGCGGAGAAGGCCGGGATTGCGGAGGTTGTAATAGGGGGAAACGGCGGAGTTCAGCCGGTCGGCGGCGCAGACATACTGGCACAGATCGTTGGTGCCGATGCTGGCAAAGTCCGTCTCCCGGGCGGCCAAATCCGCCATCAAAGCGATGGAGGGAATTTCCACCATGATGCCCAGGCGCACGTCCCTTCGGAAGGGGATCCCCTCCTGCTCCAGCTCCTGCTGAACCTGAAGGCACAGCTGCTTCGCCCGTCGAAAATCCTCCAGGTCGGTGACCATGGGGAACATAATCCACAGGTTTCCGTGGACAGAGGCCCGGTAGGCCGCCCGGAGCTGGGTCCGGAACAGCCCCTCGTTGGCGAAGCAGAAGCGCAGCGCCCGAAGGCCCAAAAACGGATTGTCCTCCCGGGGTAGCTCCAGATAGGGCAGGTGCTTATCGCCGCCAATGTCCAGGGTGCGGAGAATCACCGGCCGGGCTGCGAAGGCCCGGAGGATTTCAGAGTATGCCTGGTACTGGGTCTCCTCATCGGGGAGCACCTCCGATTCCATATAGAGGAACTCCGTTCGCAGCAGGCCCACGCCGTCCGCACAGGCCGCCGCCTGGGAGTGGGCGTCCTCCACGCTGCCCAGATTGATCTCGGTCAGAATTTTGGTTCCGTCTGTGGTGACGGCGCCCTGGTCCAGGTACTCCCTGTTCTCCGCCTGGTACCGAAGCCAATCCTTCCGCCGCCTTTCATAGTCTGCCAGGGTCTCCTGGTCGGGGTTCACAATGATCCGGCCCTTCTCCGCGTCTACCACCACAGTCTGACCGGACCTCATCCGGTCAACCAGCCCTGCCACCCCCAGCACTGCCGGAATTCCCCAGGCCCGAGCCAGGATGGCGGTATGGGAGGTTCCGCCCCCAATCTCCGCGGCGATGGCCAGAACGGCCTCCTGGGGCAGGCAGGTCATATCGGAGGGAGTCAACTCCCGGGCCACCAGGATCATGGGCTGATTCAGCTGGGTCAAATCCGGCTCCGGCCGGCCCTCGCAGCAGCGCAAAAGCCGGTTGCGCACGTCGGTCAGATCGGCGGCCCGCTCCCGGAACACCGGGTCCTCGATGGCAGAAAATGCGTCCAATATCTCCTGATAGGTATCCCAAATCGCCTGCTCACAGCAGATGAGAGATGCAGTGATCCGCCCCTTGATGTCCTCGGCCATGCAGGGATCGTCCAAAATTTCCAGATGGGCGTTAAAGATATCCGCCTTTTCCTGGTCCTGAGGCCCGAACCGGGCAATTCGGCCCTCCAGCTCCTTCCGTGCAGCCTGTTCGGCCCTGTC
>CAZVVH010000254.1:0-2102 GCA_964630475.1 uncultured Oscillospiraceae bacterium
AGGAGAAGGGCGGCTTCTTCTCCCGTCTGTTTGGCAAGAAGGATAACTGAATAAATAAAAATGGCCGGCCCTGCTCTGGTTCTCAGCGCAGGGCCGGTTATGTATTTCTAGTGTTCCAGCAGATTCACCCGACCCAGCAGGCTGGCGCCGATGATGCCGGCATCACCGCCCAATCCCGCTTTGATGATCTTGGTCTGAACCAGCCCGGTTTCGGTGTAGTGAACCCCGGCAATTCTCCGCCGAATGGGATAGAGAAAGTCCTCATCCGCCTCGTTGCTGACACCGCCGCCCAGCACAATGACCTCCGGCTGAAAAATATTGACCAGGTTGGTCAGGCCCACGATCAGATACTTCAGATAGCCGTCCGTCACCCGCTTTCCCACGGAGCAGCCCCTCCGGGCCGCCGTAAAGGCAGTGCGCCCCCCTACCTTTCCATCTTCTTCCGCAATCCTGGCCAGCAGGGACTCCGGATTGGCGGCAATGGCTTCTCTGGCGGCCCGTTTCAGGCCGGTGGCAGAGGAGTACTGCTCCCAGCAGCCCCTCCGCCCGCAGGGGCAGGGCACACCGTCCACTTCAATGACCATGTGGCCCACTTCCATCCCGGTCAGGTTGATTCCGCCCTCCAGGTGTCCATAGTTGATAAAGCCGCCGCCCACGCCGGTGCCCAAAGTCACCATGATGGCGGACTCCTTTCCCCGGGCTGCGCCCACCAAAAACTCCGCGATCACAGCGCAGTTGGCATCATTTTCCAGGTAGACAGGGATATCCCATTCCCTCCGGAACCGCTCCCCAAAGGGGTACATTTCATAGGGCGCGTTGACCGTCTTATAGATAAACTGATTTTTCCGTTCCACCGCGCCGGGGATTCCCACTCCCACATGGCACACCTCCGTCTCGGGCACATGGGCCGCCTGGACCGCTTCCCGGGCGATCTTCGCAATGGCGCAGGTCATACTGTCGGCTGTCGGGCAGCCGGATGCGCGGCACTTCACATGGGAGAGCACCTGATTGTCCTCGTTCACCAAACCGGCCACCAGGTTGGTTCCGCCTACATCAACCCCAACGTAATACATGGCTTCTCCCCATCAGAGTTTCAGGCCCTGGGTGCTGAAATGCTCATTCAGCTGCTGGGTAAATGCCTGAGCCGCGTTATAGCCGTCCTTCTTATCCCGGTTGTTCATGGCGGCCACTTCGACGATAACCGCCAGATTGCGGCCCGGCTTCACGGGAATGGTGACGGTGGGCAGCTTGATGCCCAGGATTTCGGTGGTCTCATTCTCCAGGCCCAGGCGGTCATAGGCATGGCCGTCCTTCCAAGGCTCCAGCTTGATCACCATGTCAATCTCGTGCTCCTTCACAACGGCGGACATGCCGAACAGGCGGCGAATATCCACAACGCCGACTCCCCGAAGCTCCATGTAATGGCGGATCAGCTCCGGCGCGGAGCCCATCAGCACCTTTGCAGTCATCTTTTTGATCTCCACTGCGTCATCAGCCACCAGGCGGTGTCCCCGCTTGATCAGCTCTACGGCGGTCTCGCTCTTGCCGATGCCGGAGTCGCCCACCAGCAATACGCCCTCACCGTAGATCTCCAGCAGCACACCGTGGCGCGTGATGCGGGGGGACAAATATACCTTCAAGGAGGCCACCAGGGTGCTGACCAGCTCACCGGTGGGCATATCCGTGCGCAGAATGGTGGTATCATACTTGTCTGCCAGCTCCATCATCTCCGGATAGACCTCCAGCTGGCGGCAAATGATCACGCCGGGAACCCTTCGGGACAGAATATCCTCAAAGCGGTTATAGCGCTTCTCCTTGGTCAGGGTCTCCAGATAGCTGTACTCCGCATTGCCAAACACCACCAGTCTGGTGTTGTCAAAGCACTCCATAAAGCCTGCCAGGGGCAGACCCGGACGGTTGACGTCCGCAGAAACCACCTGAATATGCTCATAGTCCTCTGCCGCCCGGACAACCTCAAAGAAAAACTTTTCAATAATCATACCAAGCTCGGCATAATAGATCGGATTTGCCATCGTTCCATTCCTCCTGTCACCGCATCTGCGCGGTGTATTTCTGTTAAAAGTATAGCCTTTTTTTTCCTT
>CAZVVH010000255.1:0-2068 GCA_964630475.1 uncultured Oscillospiraceae bacterium
GTATGACGCACTGTTCGAAATGCTTGGGCCGGAGACCTATCAGAAGTACCTGGAACGAGGCAATATCGAGGTGGCCCCTTTGGCCTATATGCGGGGCCGCACCTTGGATGACTCCTTTATCATCCTGGACGAGGCCCAGAATACCTCACGGGAGCAGATGAAGATGTTTCTGACCCGCATGGGCTTCAACTCCAAGATCGTCATCACCGGCGATGTGACCCAGATCGACCTGCCCGCCGACAAGACCAGCGGCCTGAAAGAGGCCATGCGCGTTTTGAAGGGAGTAGAAGGCGTGGAGATTTGCCGTCTGACCGGCAGCGACGTGGTGCGCCATGTCATGGTTCAGCGGATCATCAAGGCCTACGAAGAGGACGAAAAGCGCCGGAACAGCGGCAAGAAATAAAGAGAAGTGAGATCCTATGGAAAACGAGATTTTATTTGACTCTGACCTGACGGAGGACACCTCCCGGTATGAGGAGCTGATTGCCAGGGTGGTGGACACCGCCCTGGAGGAGGAAGGGGTGGCCGTTCCCTGTGAGGTGGACGTGCTCTTCACCGACGACGAGGGGATTCACCAGATCAATTTGGAGCAGCGGGGGGTGGACGGCCCCACCGATGTGCTGTCCTTCCCCATGTTCGAGTGGACGCCGGGGGAACCCCCTGTTGAGGAGACTGCTGAGCTGGACCCCGCCACCGGCCTGCTTCCCCTGGGGGATATGGTGCTGAATTTGGACCGGGCCAGGGCACAGGCGGAGGAGTTCGGCCACAGCGTAGACAGGGAGTTTGCCTATCTGACCGTTCATTCCATCCTCCATCTGCTGGGCTATGACCATATGGACGATGGCCCCATGCAGCGCCAGATGCGCTCACGGGAGGAGGCCATCCTGGGCCGGCTGGGCATTACCCGGAATTGACATGTGGCTGAAGAAATTCTTCCGCTCCTTTCGCTATGCGGGGGCGGGCATCGGACAAGCGGTGACCACCCAGCGGAACCTGCGGTTCCACCTGTGCGCGGCGGTGTTCGCCCACTGGCTGGGGGTGCTGGCTGGGCTGGATGGCGGCAAGCTGGCGGTGATCTCCCTGTGCTGCGGGCTGGTCATCGGGCTGGAGCTGGTGAATACCGCCGTTGAAGCGGTGTGCGACCGGATTTCCTTGGAGGAGCATCCCCTGATTAAAACCGCCAAGGACGCTGCCGCCGGGGCGGTGCTGGCTGGGGCCGGCTTTGCTGTTTTGGCAGCTCTGTGGCTGTTCGGGGGCTGGATTCTCAGCGGCGGCCTGTGGGACATGCTGACCCATCGGATAGGGATGGATATTGCTTTGGCCGTCGGGCTGGTACTGGCCTTTTTCTTCGTCCGGTGGGATGGAAATTAGAGCTGCAGCCCTGACCTGGCGCCTTTCCCCGGAGGCCTGACGATGTGGATTTAACGGGCGGAGCATTGTGAATAAAAATACACTTATAACGATAGAGGTAACGACATGGAAATCAAAAAATCCGGCATGATTACAATCTGCGGACGGCCCAACGTGGGCAAGTCCACCCTGACCAATGCACTGGTGGGGGAGAAGATTGCCATCGTGACCAATAAACCCCAGACCACCCGCAACCGCATCTGCGCCATTGTCAACCGGGGGGAGAGCCAGTTTGTCTTTATGGACACCCCGGGCCTGGTGCAGGCCAAGACTAAGCTGGGGGACTACATGGTGAAGGTGGTGGAAAACTCCGTGGCGGACGTGGATGCTGTCCTGCTGCTGGTGGAACCCATTGCCAATGTGGGCGGGCCGGAGCGCCAGCTCATCGCCAAAATCGCCAAGCTGGGTGCCCCTGCCGTACTGGTCATCAACAAGATCGACACCCTGGAGCATAAGGAGGACCTGCTGCCGGTGATCGCCGCCTATCAGGAGGTCTATCACTTTAACGCCGTCATTCCCATCTCCGCCAAGGAGAAGGAGGGTGTGGACGAGCTGCTGGACACCCTGGAGGGCTATCTGCCCCAGGGACCTCAGCTGTTTCCCGAGGATATGGTCACCGACCAGCCGGAGCGCCAGGTCATGGCGGAGATCCTCCGGG
>CAZVVH010000256.1:0-2063 GCA_964630475.1 uncultured Oscillospiraceae bacterium
ATATTGACCAGAGACTGGGGCGTAACCAGAGCGGACTCCTGAATGGTCATGCGCTCACGGATCACCCGCTCCATACGGGCGAAGCCAATGCGGAACTGGTTCTGCAACAGCTCACCCACGCAACGCAGGCGGCGATTGCCCAGATGGTCGATGTCATCGGGGGAGCCAACGCCGTGGGCCAGGCAGTTCAGATAGTTGACAGAAGCCAGAATGTCATCCACGATGATGTGCTTGGGAATCAGGTCGTCCAAATGATCCTGAATCTGCTCCTTCAGCTCCTCGCCGGAGTATTGATCCAGCAGATCCCGCAGGACCACATAGCGCACCTTCTCAGAAACACCCACCTCCTCGGGATTGAAATCCACATAGGAGGCCATGTCCACCATCTTATTGGAGAACACCTTAACCAGCTTGCCCTCCACCGAGATAACGGCCTCGTTGATGCCTCGGTTCTCCAACTCCACGGCTTTCTCCCGGGACAGGATCTGACCGGCCTCCACCAAAATCTCACCGGTGGACTCGTCAACAATGGGCATGCCCACTTCCTGGCCGGCCAGACGGCGGCTCAGGGACAGCTTCTTGTTGAACTTATAGCGGCCAACCGCAGACAGGTCATAGCGGCGGGGGTCAAAGAACAGGTTGTTCAGCAGGGTCTCGCAGGAATCCACCGTGGGAGGCTCGCCGGGACGCAGCTTGCGGTAAATCTCCAGCATGGCGTCCTCATAGGTCTTACAGGTGTCCTTGGCCAGAGTGGCGACAATGCGCTCGTCCTCACCGAACAGCTCCAGAATCTCCGCGTCGGTGCGCAGGCCCACTGCCCGCAGCAGGCAGGTTACAGGCAGCTTGCGATTCTTATCAATGCGCACATAAAAGATGTCAGACAGGTCGGTCTCGTACTCCAGCCATGCGCCGCGGTAAGGGATCACCGTGGTGGCATAGGTGACATTGTCTGCCTTATCCGCTGTACGGGTATAGTAAACGCCGGGAGAACGCACAATCTGGGAGACAATAACGCGCTCCGCACCATTGATCACAAAGGTTGCGCCCTTGGTCATAATGGGGAATTCGCCCATAAAGATCTCTGACTCGTTGATCAGATCGGTCTCACAATAGCGCAGCCGCACCCGCACCTTCATAGGCGCCGCATAGGTGGCGTCTCTCGCCTTGCACTCCTCAACGGAATACTTGGGCCTTTCATTCATTGAATAGTCAATAAAGGTCAGCTCCAGCTTGCCGGCATAGTCCGAAATCGGACCAATGTCACGGAAGACTTCACGCAGGCCGGTATCCAGGAACCACTGATAGCTCTTCTTCTGGATTTCCAGCAGGTTGGGCATTTCGAGAATCTCTTCATGCCGTGCGAAGCTCTTTCGCAGGGTCTTGCCATAATAGACATCTTTGACCATGTAAAAATCACACTCCGTTCCCGAACCGGCATCCGGCTCCTCCCCCGCCCCAGGGCTTGCAGCCATCCGCCGTTCTATTTTCGTCAAAACCTACAAATTATAACATTCTTTGCTTATTTGCAAACGCCCGGATCCGTTGTCATTTTTTCGAATTCTGCGCTTGCACTTTTGCAGGAAACATGCTACACTCTTGTTAGTAAGTGGAAATGGGCGCAAAAATCCCCTGCACATAGAAGTAATTCATGTTAGCACACTTGGCTGTTTCTGTCAAGTGGTTTTACGTTTTTTCTGCTGTCCCGCTGCAAATTTTGTGAAGTGCTTCTCCGTTTTTCCACAAATTGGCAGTCGGGTTTTCTTTTTCCCTCTTTCAAAAAATTCCTTTTGCCGGCGAAATCCCGGTCCATTTTCTGCCGAAAAATCCGGGGAACCGCTTGGTCCGGCATCCATCTCCAAAAAATTCAACAAATCTCTCCGCCCTGTTTATTTGGAAAATCGGGATTTTTCTGTTGACAAACTTCGCCCCCGGCATTATAATAAATAACGCTGATTGTAAGCAATTGAATATTTGCGGGTATGCTGGAATTGGTAGACAGGCAAGCTTGAGGTGCTTGTGATTGAATGGTCGTATGGGTTCGAGTCCCACTACCCGCACCAAAA
>CAZVVH010000257.1:0-2020 GCA_964630475.1 uncultured Oscillospiraceae bacterium
TCCCTCTATTATATCAGAACGGATGTTTCATATCAACCCTAAATTGGGGGGAATCTTTGCGCTCTCTTGACACTGATTGGGAGAGATGTTATAATACCGGTAATTAAAATGAAAGGCGCCTGAGGGCGTATTGGTGAGGAAATGATCAATCGGTAATGGAATTGGGATAACAAGACATATTGTAAGAAGCCTGGATTGCAGGCTTGCTTTTGTTAACCAAATTCGATTGCCTGACTTGATCTGCGCCGCCTGCTGTTCCAGGAGGTGCGATACCTGCTTGCCTGAATGGGTGGGGCCTTTCTGAAGGGAAAGTCTGTTTTCGGGTTGGAAAGCAGGCTTTTTTCTGTGCTTCGGAAAGGAACGCTATGATACAAATTAAGAATCTGACCATCACGCACAAGCAGGATCTGCGGGTACTCCTGCAGGACTTTTCCTGCGTGTTAAATGACGGGGACAAGGCGGTGCTCATTGGGGAGGAGGGGAATGGCAAGTCCACCCTGCTGAAATGGATCTATGACCCCAAGCTGCTGGAGGATTATGCGGACGCCGCCGGTGAGCGGATTCTCAACGGGGCCAAGCTGGGCTACCTGCCCCAGGAGCTTTCCCCTGAGGATGGTGAAAAAAGCCTCTATGACTTTTTTCAGGAGGAGCCGGGGGTTTGGATGCAGACGCCCAAGGAGCTGGGACAGCTGTGCAGACAATTTCACCTTCCTTCCGGCTTCTTTTATGGGGAACAGCGGCTGAAAACCCTGTCCGGCGGCGAAAAGGTGAAGGCTCAGCTGATGCGGCTCATCTTCTCCCAGCCCACGGTATTGCTTCTGGATGAGCCATCCAATGATATCGAGCTGGAAACCCTGGAATGGCTGGAGGAGGTCATTGTGGACTGGCCTCACATTGTGCTGTTTATCTCCCACGATGAGACCTTTATTGAGCATACGGCCAATGTGGTAATCCATTTGGAGCAGCTGCGCCGAAAAAGTGTCAGCCGGCACACCGTAGCTCGGATGCCCTACAAACAGTATGCCCAGGAACGGCTTTCCGCCCTGGCCAAGCAGGAGCAGCAGGCGCGCAGCGACTGGCGGGAGCAGAAAGCCCGGGAAGAGAAATACCGCCGCATTCAGCAGAGCGTGGAGTATGCCCAGAACGCCGTCTCCCGCCAGGATCCCCATACCGGCCGCCTGCTGAAAAAGAAAATGCACGCCGTGAAGGCCCTGGAGCGCCGGTATCAGCGGGAGGCCGCCGACATGACGCCCATGCCCGAAACGGAGGAGGGGATTTCTCTGATGTTCGAAGATGCGGTGGGGAAAATTCCCGCCAGTAAGATCCTTCTGGACTATTCCCTGGACGAGCTTTATACGCCGGACGGTTCCCGTCTCCTGGCGACGGACATTCATCTGAAGCTCCGAGGTCCGGAAAAAATCTGCATTGTGGGAAAAAACGGTGCTGGCAAGACCACGCTGCTGAAACGGGTTGCCGAAGAGCTGCTTGCCCGGGAGGACATCTCCGCCATCTATATGCCCCAAAACTATGAAGAACTGCTGGATTTCAGCCTGACCCCGGTGGAGTTCCTGCAAGTCTCCGGGGAAAAGGCAGAGCTGACCAGAATCCGCACCTGCTTAGGCGCCCTGAAATACACGGCGGAGGAGATGGAGCATCCAATTGCCGCCCTGTCTGGAGGACAGCGGGCAAAAATCCTGCTGCTCAAGCTGAGCCTGTCCAGGGCCAATGTGCTCATTCTGGATGAGCCGACTCGGAATTTCTCACCGCTGTCCGGGCCGGTGATCCGGCAGCGGCTCCGGGAGTTCCCGGGGGCAATTGTCAGCGTTTCCCATGACCGCAAATTTATTCAGGAGGTCTGTGGCAGGGTTTATCAGCTCACCGCAGGCGGGCTGCTTCAGGAAGAGAGATAAAATTGAAATCTTAGACACTCCTACTTGCATTTATAGGGGTGCAATGCTATAATTGCCTTATATTTTTGCAACAGGAAAGGAATGCTTCCACCATGATAGACATTCTGAAA
>CAZVVH010000258.1:0-1987 GCA_964630475.1 uncultured Oscillospiraceae bacterium
GACCTGGCTTGCGACGCGGCGGAGCTGCACCTGCGGCCCAAGGGGGTGTTCCTCCAGGAGATCATCATCTCCTATATCGGAGAGTGCCACGCCGGCGAAACTCTGACCCTCTATCGGGGGAAGGGGAACGGCTACCTCTATATCCACGGTGTGGGGCCGGATGGCTCTGACCGCTTTGACTGCAAGATGAAGATGAGCTCCGACGTGGGTTTATAATGCAGAAACAGCGGACGAGGGAATCCCGTCCGCTGTTTTCAATATCCGATGTTCTTTTCCAAAAGCTCCAGGGGAATGACGCTGTTGTCTGCCCATCCCACCTTATGGAAGCCGTATTTGTGATAGAAGCCCTGGGCCGACGTGTTGTCTGGTGCGCAGCGCAGGCGCAGCCGGGTCCTTCCCAGGCTGCGGAAGGTGGAAACCGCCTGTCCCAGCAGCTGAACTCCCAGGCCCTTGGCCCGGAACTCCGGTTTCATGTAACAGAAGGGGATGCAGCCGATGCCGGCCTCCCGGTCCTTCTCAAAGTCCATCTGAATCAAGCCGGCCATTTCCTCTCCCAGCATGGCGATCATCACCGCCTGAGGCGCATAGGCACTGTGGGCCAGGGCCTCCCGGAGAAAGCGCTCCCCGTCATAGCCCTCCATGGTCTTGTGGATATTGAGCCAGGCGTCCTGGCGGCAGGCCTTGTAAAGCTCCGCCCCGGCGGGAAGGAACATGGGCCGGAACCACATCTGTGTGTTTTGGGTTCCAAAGCTGGCCCGGCTCTTGGCCTGGCGGGCGAAGGTGGAGATCTCCTTGGTCAGGTGGGAGGTGTCGCCCATGGTTTTTACTGTCACCTGGCCGCTCTCCACCTCCAGTGTGGTGACCGACGTATTCTCCCAGATAGGCAGCTGCCCGATTTCCATCCCCAGGAAGGAGGCGACCACTGTGCGGATGGCCATGCCGTGGCTGACGGCGGCAATGGCCTGGCCATCGTGCCTGGTGGCCAGCTCCAGCAGGCAGCGTCCCATCCGCTCCCGGACGCCGGGAAAGGTTTCGCTGCCCTCCACCTGCCAGGTCTCGTCGCAGCGCAGGTATTTGCTCAGCTGAACCGAATCGGTCCGGTCCAGATTGCCCCAGGGGATGTCCTCCCAAACTCCGCAGCCGGTTTCCCGCAGCAGGGGAGTGGTGTGCAGCGGCAGCCCCTTAGGTTCATAGACGGCCCGGGCCGTGGTCATGGTGCGGAACAGGTCGCTGGAGTACACCGCATCCACATGAATGGTGGAAAACCGCCGGCGCAGCGCCTCAATTTGGCGATAGCCGTTCTCGGTAATCAAGCTGTTGTAATGTCCGTGACAGCGGCGGTAGAGGTTTCCCTCTGCCTCCGCATGGCGAATCAGGTAAATGGTTGTCATTGCTCGGTCGTTCTTTCTAAATGGTTTTTAGTCAATCCGCTCACCAGGGCTTCACGCCGCCGGTCAGCTCTGTGATGGAGGCCAGGCCCTGGGCGGCGGCGATCTCCGCCAGCTCATCCCGCACCTTGATGGGCGCATAGGGGTCCCCAAAGCAGGCGGTACCCACAGCCACGGCGGTGGCACCGGCCAGCATCATCTGGGCCGCGTCCTCACCTTTTGAGATGCCGCCCAGGCCCAGGACAGGGATTTTTACCGTATTGGAGACCTCCCAGACCATGCGCACTGCCACGGGCAGGACGGCAGGGCCGGACAGGCCGCCGGTGTTCACCTTCAAAATGGGGCGGCGGGTTTTCACGTCAATGCGCATTCCCCGCAGGGTGTTGATCAGGCTCAGTCCGTCGGCGCCGGCGTCCTCACAGGCCCCTGCGATGACGGTGATATCGGTGACGTTGGGGGACAGCTTGATGAGCACGGGCACCTTGGAATTGGCCTTCGCCATCCGGGTGACCTCGGCGGTCATTTCGGGTACGGTGCCGTATTGCAGGCCGCCTGCCTTCACGTTGGGGCAGGAGACATTGACCTCGATCATGTCCACC
>CAZVVH010000259.1:0-1986 GCA_964630475.1 uncultured Oscillospiraceae bacterium
ACAGCTCGAGGCGTTTCGGGATGTGCTTGCACAATAAAAAAGAAAGAGGGAGAATCATGGAGAAAACCACGACAACAAAAAAGAGCTGGACAACACGTGCATTCCTGATTTCACTGGTTGCGTTGATTTTATGTTCGTTAGTGAACTGGGGCATCATCACTGGGTGGGGTAACATTAAAATCACCCGCCTGACGTTAGTCGGAGATGACGGATATGCCAACAGTGCGCTTATGTACGTTCCTAAAAATGTCAATAATGAGAATCCTGGCCCAGGCAATATAATGTATCATGGCGGCTCAGGCAACGCGCGGAACCATGAATCTTGGGCTGTGGAGTTTGCCCGCCGCGGGTTTGTTGTCATCTCTGTGGATAACTTAGGATCTGGCAACGGCGAATATAACGGCCGAAGTAATTTGACCAGTCCGATACTCTTCACCCAGTATATGTACGACAGTCCCTTGGTCGACAATGAGAAAATCATTGTCGCTGGACACTCGATTGGCGGAGACTACGCTCAAAAAATGGGGCTCATGTTTCAGCCAGCTTTGACCATCAACTCAGACGGCGGCGGCACTGTTTTTAACGCTGAGGGAAACACCTTAAAAGGGTGTTACTTGGCTGTAGGTGGTGGTGCGGACAAAGCGAACCCCACAGAAAAATTCCGCAATACGAATAACGAAGTATTTATTAATGACGGGGTCAAAACTGCGGAAGAGCCCTTTTCCCCTGGTACGGTGTATGGCTCTTTTGAAGATGGAAATGCCCATATGCTGGCAGAAATTCCAGACCAAATCCATGAGGGTGTGTTTGTCAATCATGCCCACATTGCCGCAATTCTGGACTTCTCAATGAAAGTGATTGATGCCCCGAATTTCATTGATCCAAACAATCAAATCTGGCACTGGAAGGATGTCTGCGGGTTGATTGGGATGTTCCTATTTGTGGCATTCCTCTGCTGCCTGGCGGTGTTCCTGATTGATCAAGTGCCGTTTTTTGCCTCAATTAAGCAGCCCATGCCCAGAAACATCGGTATGCGAGGCAAAGACCTTGGAATTAGTATCACTTGTGCACTCTTGTTCCCGCTGTTGGTGCTATACACGGGGGCCTTTGGGCTGGTTGGTTTCCTGGGTGGTGCAAGAAGCGTTTCAACCCCTATTTTCCGTGTTCGTTTTGCGCATATTGCTGTTGCAATTGTCCTGACGCTAAACCTTTTGGGCCTTGTGATGTTCTTCGTCTATCATAAGGTTTGGGGCAAGAAACGTTTTAATGCAACCATCCGCGACTACGGGTTGACTTCTGAGGGTTCAACCAAAATAGATTGGCGGCTGGTGGGGAAATCTGCCTTCTTGGGCATTTTAGTTGCCGCTATCGGATGGACTTATTTGGCAATCCAGCGTGACACGCTGTGCACCGATTTCTATTGCCTGTTCTTTGGCTTTAAGGATTTGTATCTCCGCAAGTTCGTATATTATATCCCCTATCTTGTTATTTGGATTCCCTGTTTTGCTATTGCCTCTGTGGGCATGAATGTAGAACGCCGCCTGCCCTCCACAGGAAAGGAAAGCCTCGACACTGCCATAGCGGTAATTTTCAACGGTCTTTTGGCTACAGCCACAATTACCATTATGGTTATAGTCGAAAATGCGATTCAGATTCATTTGGGCACTAGCGCCGTGGCCCTGTCCAGTTGGAAAACCGATATTACCCGCATTTGGGGAATGCCCGTAGGAATGTTTTTGGGTGGTGCTGGTAACACATATTGCTATCGCAAGACCGGAAATATTTGGCTTGGCGCTGTGTTGATGGGTATTGTGTGCTGCTTTGCAGCCTGCCTTTATGGCCAAACCTATCCTATCGGTTCTTTCAGCATTGGGTAAAGGAGGCTTTTTCTAATGAGTCAACTTCCCCGCCCCCTGGCCGGCGTGAAGGTCGTGGAGCTTGCCACCTTCATCGCCGCACCGTCCTGCGGCCGCTATCTGGCCGATT
>CAZVVH010000260.1:0-1983 GCA_964630475.1 uncultured Oscillospiraceae bacterium
GGAACTTTCTCTTATAGGGGCGGCCGGTACGGACGGGCCACTTCTGCATCATTGTCAGCTCCTTGGTCTCGCCCTTGTCGGTCTTGACGGTGGCCACAGTCTCCAGAATGGTGAACTCGCCCTCCTGGATAGACTGGATGGTGCCGGAAATCCCATAGGGAACCATGATCTTGTGAAGGATGGAGGGGGTCTCCTGGACGGTGCCGATGACATCGCCGGCGATGACCGGATCACCAACCTTGGCAACCGCCTTAAACGCCCACTTCTTATCCCGGTCCAACGCGGGGACCTGGACGCCGCGGGGCAGATTGTTGCTGCCGGTCTTGTTCCTGATCTCCTCCAGGGGGCGCTGGATTCCGTCATAAATATTTTCAATCAGGCCGGGACCCAGTTCCACGGACAGCGGGGCACCGGTGGTTTCCACCGCAGCGCCGGGGCCAAGGCCGGAGGTTTCCTCATAGACCTGGATGGAGGCGGAATCGCCGTCCATGGTCAGGATCTCGCCGATCAGCTTCTGATCGCCAACGCGAACCACGTCGTGCATGTTTGCATCGGACAGGCCGGTGGCAACCACCAGAGGGCCGGAAACCTTAACAATTTTTCCGTTGCTCATTGGTTTATTACCTTCTTTCAAAAGGAATCATTTTCTCAAATATCCGCCGTTTACAGGATATCTGCGCCCACGGCGCGGATCACCGACTTGGTCACATTCTCCCGGCCAATGCCCAGAGAGCCGTCCTTTCCGGGGATCAGAATAATTGCGGGGGTCAGGGCATCCTTATAACGGGCCAGCTCATCAGGCAGCTGAGCGCCCAGCTGCTCCGTCATATAGATGATAGCGCAGGACTCCTTTGCCAAGCGGTGCAGGGTGCGCCGGGCTTCCTCCACGCTTTCCACGGGATAGACATCCAGCCCCAGGGCCTTAAAGCCCAGGACGCTGTCGCTGTCTCCCATTACTGCAATCTTATACATAGCTTTCACGCAGCCTTTCCCGGATCGTATCCGCCGGCAAGCCGGCCAGGCGGCCGGTCAAGATGATGCGGACCGCGATCAGCTCGGCTTCCTTGGCCGCCAGATAGGCCACCACAGGGGCCTCACCAAAGGCAACATACTTGGCGTTGCCCAAATAAGCCATGATTGCATCGTCGCACAGTTTCTCGAAGAGAGTCAGCTTGCCTCCTGCGGCGGCGGCCACGCCTGCCTCTGCTGCGTCCTTCAAAACGGAGGTGGCATACAGGTCGGTCATGGCGGAGCCAGAGCTGACGTTGGTGACGATGCGGTTCACATCCACATTGCCGCCGGGGAAGAGGACGGTACGGAGGAAGTCCGTGTCCTTACCCATGCGCAGGGTGCGCACCAGGCTCTTCAAGTTTACCGCGTCGATGTTGATGCGGACATAGCCTGCCAAGAACTCCGATTCGGACTCCTTTGCCATGGCGAACATATCCGTAAAATAAGCCTGATCCAGCACGAAGTCGGCCAGCTGGGGATCCCGGGTATTTCCCAGGGTCTCTCTGGCCTGCTGGATCGCGCCGACCAGGGCGCCGGGCAGTCCCCGGAAATCAGAGGTGTGGATGCACTCCCTGATCTGCTCCGGAGGTACCCGCCCAGTATCCACCAGCAGGTTGTCTGCTTCAATGCCCAGGGCCTCACTCTTCAGCAGGACCTTCGCATTGTGATAATCATATTTGACCTTGAACACATCAATAATGTTCTGGTCCGGGGCGAAGAGATACAGGTCGTCAAAGGTGCGCTGACGCACCGCAGCCAGCATCCGGTTGATGCTGCTGGCAGTCACTTCCTCCACCTCGGGATAACCACATTCCGCCAGAACCTTCACGGCGTCGCCGGCAGTCTGTGCATCCAGCATCCGCTCCATCCGATCCCGGGAAAGCAGATTGCACTCCAGCGATCTGATCCGGGTCGACAAAAACAGATAGTCTGTATCCTTGATCTTAGCCAAGGGTTTATCCTCCTTTCTCC
>CAZVVH010000261.1:0-1884 GCA_964630475.1 uncultured Oscillospiraceae bacterium
CGTCCACCGGCCTGAATGACGACCTGAACGGCGTGGAGCGCTTTGTGGACTTTGACATCAAGGATACCGGCACCCATGCCCAGGTGGTACACTCCCTGGCCAAGTGGAAGCGTCAGGCCCTCCACGATTACGGCTTCGAGCCGGGCCAGGGCCTGTATACAGACATGAATGCCATCCGCCGGGATGAGGAGCTGGACAATCTGCACTCTATCTATGTGGATCAGTGGGACTGGGAGAAGGTCATCACACGGGAGGAACGGAACGAGACGTATCTGAAGCAGGTGGTGAAAGGCATTGTCAATGCGATCTGTGCAACAGAGATTTATCTGCACGCCATCTATCCCGCTCTGGAGGTTCGCTCCCATCTGTGCAGCGATGTCACCTTTATCACCACCCAGGAGCTGGAGGATCTCTATCCGGAGCTGACGCCCAAGGAACGGGAGAACGCCTTCCTGAAGGAGCATCACACCGTGTTCCTGATGCAAATTGGCGGCGTGCTGAGGAGCGGCAAGCCCCATGATGGCCGGGCGCCGGACTATGACGACTGGTCATTGAACGGCGACATCCTCTTTTGGTCAGAGACTTTGCAGCAGGCCCTTGAGGTTTCCTCCATGGGCATCCGGGTCAGCGAGGAGAGCATGGATCGCCAGCTGACCATCTCCGGCCACAACGAGCGGAGGGCGCTGCCCTTCCATCAGGGGGTGCTCACCGGCCAACTGCCCTACTCCATCGGCGGCGGCATCGGCCAGAGCCGCCTGTGCATGCTGCTGCTGGGCAGCGCACATATCGGTGAGGTGCAGGCCTCTGTTTGGGACCCGGATACCCGGTCCATGTACCAGCGGGCAGGGATCCCGCTGCTGTAAATGTTCTATAAAAAGCAAGCTCAGGTGCTGTGGAAATGGATCCACAGCACCTTTTGCGCATTTTTTTGAGAAGGATTGTCACAAGGGCGGCATAATTGTTCAAATTGGGCAACAAAACGGCGGAAAGTGTGCAGTAGCGTCTACACTAAAGCTCCCCGTCTTCTGATATAGTATTTATGAGGAAACCGAAAGGCTCCCGTGGAGGCCGGACTGTATCAATTTGGGAGGGGATCAGAAGGATGAGGAATCAGGAAAAGACAAAGAAGATCAGAAAAGGGAAAAATGCAAAGCAGACCGTTGAAAATCTGCTGGCCTTTTTCTATTCCCTGCGCTGGATTGCTTGGATTCTGGTGCAGTTCCGTCCCCTGGCAGCCCTGTGGGACAGCTTTCTGACGGAGAACAGCGCCGGCGTCATGTTGGCCAAGCTGTTCACCACCGGCGCCTTGGGAACGGCCTGGAATTTTCTGGTCAATGAGCTGATGGGCAAGACGGGCACCCTTCTCTTAGTGGGGCTTCTGGCAGTGGACTGGTGCTATGAGCACTTCCCCACCACCGAGGTGAATCAGCTGATTAACCAGATCCGGTATGTCCGCAGTACACCTCCCATTGGGAAGCCCATTCGGCGCAATTATGTCCGGGCGGTCTATGATGCCTTGGGGGAGGAGGCGCTGTATGACATCGGCAGCTTTCGCAATATGCCCCTCAACGAGGATGGCACGTTGCAGCTGGTAATGCAGGAGGGCCAGGTGATGGTGTTCCGGCAGGGACAGCGGATGATGACTCTTCCCCAGGATAGGTGGTGCGTCATTCCGGAGGCGCAGCTTCACCTGAAGTACATAATGCCTTCCTATAAGGTGCAGTGATATCAGTAATACTGTTTCTCAATGAAATGCTCTCATTGAGAAACCCGTGTGCTGCGCACACTCGCATCGTGCGATTGCACGCTGCGCCGTCTCATAAAAACTGAACGCACTTCGTGCTATAAAAAGCTTTTCAAGCTTTTTAATCAGTTTTAGTATAT
>CAZVVH010000262.1:0-1085 GCA_964630475.1 uncultured Oscillospiraceae bacterium
CTGCCGGGCGGGAAATCAGTGTGCTGAACCTGTTTGCCTATACCGGCGGCGCCACCGTGGCCTGCGCGGCGGCGGGGGCAAGGGTCTGCCATGTGGACGCGGCCAAGGGGATGGTGGCCTGGGCCAAGGAGAACGCCAAGTCCTCCCATCTGGAGAATGCGCCCATCCGCTGGATTGTGGATGACTGCGCCAAGTTTGTGGAGCGGGAGATCCGGCGGGGGAGAAAATATGATGCCATTATCATGGATCCTCCGTCCTACGGCCGCGGCCCCTCAGGAGAGATCTGGAAGCTGGAGGACAACCTGTATCCCTTTGTGGAGCTGACCACCAAGGTGCTATCTGACCAGCCGCTGTTTATTATCATCAATTCCTACACCACGGGACTGGCTCCTTCGGTGCTGGGATATATTCTGGATACGCTGGTGACGCCGGTTCACGGCGGCCATACGGAGTGCCGGGAGTTGGGTCTGCGGGTGACAGAGAATCACCTGGCGCTGCCCTGCGGCTCCACGGGAAGATGGATTTGTGACTGATATGAGCAATGCAATTATTTCCTTTCAGGATGTGGGCTTTGCCTATGAAGAGGGCGCTCCTGTGCTGGAGCACCTGAATTTGGAGATCGAGCAGGGCAGCTTTGTGGCCATCCTGGGCCATAACGGCTGCGGCAAGTCCACAGCGGCAAAGCTGATGAACGGCCTTCTGGCGCCCAGCGCCGGCAAGGTGCTGGTGGACGGAATTGATACGGCGGAGGAGGATCAACTGCTGGAGGTTCGCCGCCGGGTGGGTATGGTGTTTCAGAACCCGGATAATCAGATTGTCGCCAACGTGGTGGAGGAGGATGTGGCCTTTGCCCTGGAAAATCTGGGGGTGCCCACGGAGGAGATCCGCCGCCGGGTGGATGAAGCCCTGGCCCTGGTGGGCATGAGCGCCTATACCACCCATGCGCCCCATCTGCTGTCCGGCGGACAGAAGCAGCGCATCGCCATCGCCGGCGTGGTGGCCATGCGTCCTGCCTGCATTGTGCTGGACGAGCCCACCGCTATGCTGGACCCCATCGGACGACGGGAGGTGCTGCAAACCCTGTT
>CAZVVH010000262.1:1095-1871 GCA_964630475.1 uncultured Oscillospiraceae bacterium
CACCGTGGTGCTCATCACCCATCATATGGATGAGGCGGCGCAGGCCCAGCGGCTGATTGTCATGCACAAGGGCGTCATTGAAAAGGATGCCGCCCCGGAGGAGGTGTTCCGGGACGTGGAGGGCATGAAGCGGCTGGGGCTGGCAGTGCCGGAGACCTTCCGGCTGCTGGACGGCCTGCGAAAGGCGGGGGTGGAGCTTCCCCTGGAGGGGCTGTCCCCGGAGGACTGCGCGGAGACCATTTTTCAATACCTTGGGAATTGAGGCCAAAAACATTGGAGCCAATTATTGAAACAAAGAATTTGACACATAAATACAGCGAGGGAACCCCTTTTGAACGGGATGCGCTGACTGCTGTGAACTTTAAAGCCTATCCTGGCGAGTATTTGGGCATCATCGGCCATACCGGCTCGGGGAAGTCCACCCTGATTCAGCATTTAAACGGCCTGCTGAAGCCCACCAGTGGCCAGGTCTGCTTCCGGGGAGAGGACATCTGGGCCGGAAAGGGGAGGGCACGAGAGGTGCGCTTTCAGGTGGGGCTGGTGTTTCAGTACCCGGAGTACCAGCTCTTTGAGGAGACGGTGGAGAAGGACATCGCCTTCGGCCCCCGGAACATGAAGCTGGAGGAGGACGAGATCGACCGCCGGGTTCGCCGGGCAGCGGAGTTTGCCGGCCTCAGCGACGCCGTCCTCGCCCGCTCCCCCTTTGAGCTCTCCGGCGGCCAGAAGCGCCGGGTAGCCATCGCCGGGGTCATCGCCATGGAGCCCAAGGTGCTGGT
>CAZVVH010000263.1:0-1843 GCA_964630475.1 uncultured Oscillospiraceae bacterium
GCGCTGATGGCGGCCGGCATTTCTGAGGGCTTGTACGCCCCCGTTTCGCCCGTTTTCTCCCGGATTGCGTCGGCAATGGCCGTATAATTGGCGCTGTTTGTTGTTACGGTTGCCATTAGTAACTCACCTCATCTCCGTCCGGCAAAGCGGCCAGCACAGCATCAACAATGGCCGTCTGGTCCTCCTCCGTCCAATAATCCACGCCCCGCACAGGGGTGGCGCCGTCTTTGCCGCTGACGCCGGCGGGACCTGCGGGGCCGGCGATTCCCGCAGCCCCCGTGTCGCCCTTTGGCCCCTTAATATTTGTGCCGGCAACAGCGGGCATGTCCTCTTCGCTGGCGGTCCAGGTCAAATTGCCGTCCTCGTCCACGCTGGGCGTGTAGTAACCGCCGGCAGAACCCTGAGAGCCAGTTATGCTCCTGGGGCCACCGTCATAATAGATCTCCTCCAGGGCCACCTCCACAGCGGCATCCGGGTCGCCGGCAACGCTTTCTGTGTCCGTCTTACTCCCAGGGAAAAAGGACGGGGTTGCCAAACCCAGGCAGACAATTGCTGCATCAGGCACACACCCGTTTGCCAATACCGGGCGCACATCCATAAACACCTTCGTCCCCGCTGCAAAGCGCCAGGTCTCCTCCGGGGACAGTGCGATCAGCCATCGCTCCTGGGTGTCTTCATAGGACACGGTGTCGTCGTCAGGCCAGCTCTTCGCAATCAGGTTGGGCACCGCCTCGCAGATGGCAGGTCGGAAGGCGAAGGAGACGCTTTGCAGCTCCTCCGGCGTCAGGGCAAGTTTGATTGCCAGCGTTGGCGTTGTTCCATGTTTCATATCCTCATCTCCTTTGATTTGGGCGCCCAGGCACCGCATTGATTCCCCCTGCCCGGAATGCCCCTATCTTTTTGTCTACAGCATTTTTCCGGTTTGTCAAATCAATGTTTCCATCCTGCCTGAATTTTACCGTCAATTGCCCAGACATGTTCCGTTCCGGCTATCGCATAAAACGCGGCAAGCCAGATTCTTCCTATCGGCGTTGTTGACTTTTGAGGGCGCTTGTGCAATAATGGAAATAGTTTGAAACGCTGTCGCCCTGAACAGAAGGAGGATTTTGATTATGGCGTGTTTTCTCGTTCCCACCACGGAGGCAATTATCACCACCATTGCCACCCATGCCTGGAAGGCCAAGGAGGCCAAGTCCGGCCCCTCCGTTCCTCAATCCACCGCTCCCGCCGCTGGGAAGCTGCCCTTTTCCGCCAAGTTAAAGTGGCTGTCCAATCTGCTCTGGGGCGGCTCTGCCCTGCTGGCCTTTGAGCATGTCTGGCACGGCGAAGTGGTGCCCTGGTTCCCCTTCCTGACCGCCGCGTCCGATCCCGCCAGCACCGCCGCCATGCTTCAAGAGATGGCCACCACCGGCGTCACCATGGCCGCCTTGGTCACCGCCGTTTGGGGCTGCATGGTTGGCGTCACCAACGTATTGGAAAAACACACCGCAGGCCCCGAGCCTGCCAAGTAAGGAGCTGCTTATGACTCTGTTAACTGCTGTTTTTGCCGCGATTATTTCCACGGTCATCTGGTACAGAAATGCCCCTGCCGACAAAATGAAAACAGGTGTTCTCTGCCTGATCTACTGGGGAGCCTCCCTCATGTGGTTCGTGGATGGGATTTTTGAGTACGCGGAGCTTGGCCAGGCGTATTTCACGCCCGAACCGGCGGATATGCTCAATGATCTGTTTCTCGGCCTTTCCGCCGTGGCCCTGGGCCTGGTGATCTGGCTGGTTTACCTGCTGATCAAGGACCCCAAAGGGGTAATCCGTGCCGCGCTGCTCCGGTCAAAGCAATAAAAAA
>CAZVVH010000264.1:0-1785 GCA_964630475.1 uncultured Oscillospiraceae bacterium
ATTTGACTTGTTTCCGTCAGCAAGCTGACGGAACTCTGCGAGGCTCTTGCAGACTAAATTTCCAAAAATATCTTTTTCTACAGCCTGACGGCCCCGGCTCAATGAGCCGGGGCACTTCGTGTTATGAAATGAATTAGGCGGCGGGAGATGCTTCGGGGGTTTCGCTGGGCTGAGTCTCCTCCGGAGCTTCTGACCCAGAGGGGGACCCTGTGTAAGTCCACTGACTGCCAAAAATATTGGAGAGATCGGTCAAGCTCTGCTGCAGCTGTGCGTACACGCTCTCGGTGATGTAGGGGATGGTTCGGCTGCCATCATAGTCAGCTATGGCGGCCCGTGTGTCAAAGAGCAGATACTGTGGTTCTGCGTCGTCTCCCCGGTTCAGCAGGAATAGGGGGATGTAGGTTACATCACTGACAGAGGCCTCCCCGGTGGCGGAATTCTTGCGCAGGGTCAGGTTCAGGGCGGCGGTGATGTTGGTGTAGGGGTCTGCCTGGTTGGAGATCAGATTGCCCAGGGAGAAGCAGACGAAGCCGGTGCGCTCTGTACCGTTGATGCCGGTAACGGTGCGATAGGCCAAGGGCTGGGGAACGTGGGCATGTCCGCCCAGAACAGCATCTGCACCTCGGGCGATCAGGTAATCCGCCACCATATCCTGATCCGCATTCTCCGTGGTTTCATACTCCACGCCCCAGTGCATCAGGACAATAATCAGATCCGTGTTCAGACCCTGAGCATATTCCATATCCGCGTCTATGCGCTCCGTGTCCAGTGTCACCTTGGTCTCATCTCCTGTATTCAGATTGAAGCGGTTGACGGAGTACGCCCCTTCCACCTCATTGTAGTTCGTGCCGTAGGTGTAATCCAAGAAGGCCACAGAGATGCCATTGATGTTCTCCACCAGGATGCCATGGTTTTTGTCAAACTCCTCCTGGGAGCGGTAGGTGCCCAGATGGTCAATGCCGTACTGATCCAGCACGTCCAGGGTGCGGGATAGCCCGGAAAAGCCCATGTCCAGACAGTGGTTGTTGGCGGTGGTCAGCAGATCATAGCCCAGTTCCTTCAGGGATTTTGCCAGATCGTCCGGGGAGTTGAAGGTGGGACTGCCGGAGTAGGTGCCCCCAGACAGGGTGGTTTCCAGGTTGCCGATGAGAAAATCGGTATCCGAAAGGGCGGAGCCGGCATACTGGAAAATGGGTGTAAAATCATAGCTGTCGGCTGCGCTGTCGTAGGCGCTGTTGACAACGTGCAGATGGCCCACAATATCACCGGTCAGGGTTAGGGTGGCGGTGGTGTAAGAGACGGGGTCTCCACTTGCATCCGGTGACGGGTCAAGCTTTGTGCCGGCGGAGGAATCCGTCCGCGGTGTCACGGAGGAGATGGGGCTGCCCTTGATCAGCCAGATAAAGAGGAGGAGAAAGAGAATGAGAATGCCGGCCCGGGGCAGAATGGAGGCCAGCGCAGGGAGTGCCTGGGGCTGGCGGCTGGCGCTGTGGACCTGCCGGTTGGGGCGGTTGGAGTGGGTTGCCATAGGTGAAACCTCCAATTGAGCGAAATTTGATCCTTTTATGCGGATATTATATCATAAGTTTTTTTGAAAGAAAAGAGAAGAATCCGTCCTTTGGCAGTGCAACAGCATTTAAAAGAATAGAGGCGTATGCTATACTGAAGGCATGGAATTACAAGGACTGAAGACAGCGCTGCAAGGAATAGAGGATCCCCGGCGGACCAAAGGGGGCATATTCTGCATAGGCTGGAGGACATCATCATAATAGGATTGTGTACCCT
>CAZVVH010000265.1:0-1722 GCA_964630475.1 uncultured Oscillospiraceae bacterium
AAGGGCTGTGACCAGCGGATCATCGTCACCACCTTCGCCTCCAATGTGGACCGCATCCAGCAGATCATCAATGTGGCGGCCCGGTATGGCCGCAAGGTGGCAGTTTCCGGCCGCAGCATGGAGAACGCCCTGATGGTGTCCACCCAGCTGGGCTATATGAGCATCCCTGAGGGGACCTTGGTGGATCTGGCTCAGATCAAGGGCCTGCCCAAGGACAAAATCTGTATCATCACCACCGGCAGCCAGGGGGAGACCATGTCTGCCCTGACCCGGATTGCCTTCTCCACCCACCGGCAGGTGGAGATTCAGCCCGGGGACCGGGTGATTATCTCCGCTTCAGCCATTCCCGGCAATGAGAATTCCATCTCCAGCGTCATCAATGAGCTGTACCGCAAGGGGGCTGAGGTGGTCAACGAGCGGGCTTTGGACCTGCATGTTTCCGGACATGCCTGCCAGGAGGAGCTGCGGATTATCCACGCCCTGGTGAAGCCCCGGTTCTTTATTCCCGTACACGGGGAACAGCGGCATCTGAAAACCCATGCCAAGCTGGCCATGGAGATGGGTATGGACCCCAGGAATATTGTCATCAGCGACGTGGGCAAGGTGATCGAGCTGACCCCCACCTCCGCCCGCATCAACGGCACCGTGCCCTCCGGAAAGGTGTTTGTGGACGGCTACGGGGTGGGCGACGTGGGCAGTGTGGTGCTGCGGGACCGCAAGCACTTGGCCCAGGATGGCATGATCGTGGTGGTCATGTCCATGTCCGGTGAGGATGGGGCCTTGGTCTCCGGCCCGGATATCATTACCCGCGGCTTCGTCTATGTGAAGGAATCCGAGGAGCTGATGGAGGAGCTGCGCACTCTGGCGGCCCAGGTACTCCACGAGTGTGAGCAAAAGCGCATCACCGACTGGACCGCCATCAAGGGCAGCGTGAAGAACGAGCTGTCCATGTTCCTATACAAAAAGACCCACCGGAACCCCATGATCCTTCCGGTTATTATGGAGGTCTGATGGGAGAGCTGGGTTTACGGCCCGTGGATCTGGAGGGGCTGCACAGGCTTTATCCCACCATGGCAGTGGATTTTCCGCCCAGTGAGCTGAAGCAGCTGGACAAAATGGAGCGGCTGATGAAGGCGGGAATCGCAGAGGGCTGGTTCCTGGAGGAGAACCGGGCCTGCAAGGGCTATGCCTTTTTCCTTCGGGTGCCGGGGGAGGAGCTGGTGCTCCTGGACTATTACGCCATCTTCCCAGCTCTGCGAGGCCAAAACCTGGGTAGCCGGGGCCTGAACCTGCTACGTGCGCAGTATCCCAGGGGGATTTTCCTGGAGGCGGAGGCCCCCGAGGCTGCGGACACGCCGGAGGAGCGGGCCGCCCGCCAGCGCCGGGTAGCCTTCTACCAGCGGGCGGGATTTCTGCCCTGCCCCTTTGAGAACTCGGTGTTTGGGGTCCAATACCTGGTACACCTGTGGGCGGAGACGGTACCGGAAAACCGGAACCATCTGGCGGCCCGGCTGCTGTACGAAGCCTATCAGTGCCAGCTGACGCCGGAGGTTTTTAAGCGGAAGATTCATATCGTCATTCCAGAGTAATAAAGGGGCTGTCTCAAAATAGATGTTTTTTGAAAATCAGCCCAAAATTTTAGCGGGATAAACCACGATTTTGATGGTTTATCCCGCTACTTCTAATTTTTCGTGGGGCGTTTCTGCGAAAACCACGTTTTGA
>CAZVVH010000266.1:0-1658 GCA_964630475.1 uncultured Oscillospiraceae bacterium
GAAGTCCCTGGACACCTGCGCAGCGGAGGTTCAGAAGGGCAACGCCCCCGAGGAGCGCAAAATCCAGCGCCTGTTCCGCAGCAAGGACGTGACCCGCATGATTAAGCGCTGCAACGACTTCGGCGCCGGCGGTGTTTCCGTGGCCATTGGCGAGCTGGCCGACGGCTTGGACATCAACCTGGATGCAGTGCGCAAAAAGTATGAGGGCCTGGACGGCACCGAGCTGGCTATCTCCGAATCCCAGGAGCGTATGGCGGTGGTGGTGACCGCCGCAGACGTGGAGTCCTTCCTGAAGTACGCCGAGTCTGAAAATCTGGAGGCCTATCAGGTGGCCGTGGTCACCGAAGAGCCCCGTCTGGTGCTGAACTGGAATGGGGTCAAGATCGCCAACCTGTCCCGGGCTTTCCTGAACTCTAACGGCGCCGACAAGCACACCTCCGTCTACGTCCCCAAGCTGCCTGAGCCGGAACAGCCGGAAATCTCCGACGTGGTGGCTCAGTTTGAAAAGATCGCCACCGACCCCAACACTGCCTCCCAGCGGGGCCTGGTAGAGCGCTTTGACGGCTCCATCGGCGCCTCCTCCGTGCTGATGCCCTTTGGCGGCCGGGAGCAAACCACCCCCGCACAGGCCATGGCGGCTCTGCTGCCTGTTGGCCCCGGCCACGAAACCACCACCTGCTCGGTGATGGCCTACGGCTTTGAGCCTTATCGTTCCGCTCGAAACCCCTTCTACGGCGCGGCCTGCTCCGTGGTAGAGTCCGTAGCCAAGCTGGTTGCCGCCGGCTGCGACTACAAGGAGGCCTATCTGTCCCTACAGGAATATTTCGAGAAGCTGAGGGATGAACCCGCCCGCTGGGGCAAGCCCTTCTCCGCCTTGATGGGTGCGCTGTCCGCTCAGATCGGCCTGGGCGCTGCCGCCATCGGCGGTAAGGACTCCATGTCCGGCTCATTCCTGGATCTGGATGTGCCTCCCACGGTGGTCTCCTTCGCCATTGCCCCCTGCGACGCCGCCAAGGTGGTTTCCACCGAGTTTAAGAAGTCCGATGATCCCGTCTACTTCTTCCAGGTCCCCGGCAATGACTACGAGGGCACCAAGGCTGTCTGGGCCAAATTCCACGAGCTGATCCAGGCCGGCAAGGTGAAGGCCGCCTGGGCGGTCACCAAGGCCGGTGCAGGCGAGGGCATTATGAAGATGACCTTCGGCAACGAGATTGGCTTCTGCGGCAACGAGAACTGCACCAGCGACCTGCTCTTCCGGCCATACAGCGGCTCCATTGTGGCTGAGCTGACTGAGGATGTGGATTTCGGCATCCGCATTGGCCGGACCTCCTTCGTTCCCATGATTGAGGCCGCCGGCGCTTTCATCTCCATCCATGACCTGCGGGACGTCTGGGAGACCACCCTGGAGGACGTCTATCCCACCCGCACGGAGCATGACACCGCCGTGGACGAGGTGGACGAGCTGGACACCGACGCCCATCTGAACTGCGAGGGCAACGGCAAGAAGGAGGACGAAGAAATGCGCACCATTTCCTGCACCGACCGTCCCTCCTATAAGCCCGTCACCCGGGCTGCCCGTCCCCGGGCTGTGATCCCCGTGTTTCCCGGCACCAACTGCGAATATGACACCGCGCTGGCCTGCACCCGGGCCGGGATCG
>CAZVVH010000267.1:0-1598 GCA_964630475.1 uncultured Oscillospiraceae bacterium
GTGGCCCCAGATGATGCCCACCACCCTGTATATCCTGGTCATCACCACCATCAACAGCTTCCAGTGCTTCGCACTGATCCAGCTGCTGACCTCCGGTGGCTCGGGTACCAATACAGTCATGTATTACATCTATTACACTGCATTCAAGCTGACCGAACAGTCCGGACACTTCGGATACGCCAACGCCATGGGCGTCATCCTGGCCATCTTCATTGGCATTCTGTCTGCCCTTCAGTTCAGGCTGGCGAAGGAAAAGTAAGGGGGTGCTGGTATGAAATCAGGTGTAGAACACAAAAGTGTTTATAAGGTTATTTCTCTGATCATTTTGATCATTCTGGCGATCCTGTTCACCTTCCCGCTGTACTGGATCATCACCGGCGCGTTTAAGAACGGCGCAGATATCAACTCCACTACGCCCGTGTGGTGGCCGACGGAGTGGGTGACTACCAACTTCCAAAAGCTGTTTAACTATCGTTCCGCCACGATGTTTGGCATAACCGTTCCCGCGGCCATCCGTTGGCTGGTCAACACCATCTTTATGGCGGTGGCGGCTATGATTCTGACCTGCATCACCGCAGCTATGGCTGGCTATGCCCTGGCAAAGAAGCGCTTCATCGGCCGCGGCCTTCTGTTTGCGCTCATCGTCTGCGCTATGGCTCTGCCCAAGCAGGTTATTCTCATCCCCCTGCTGAAGGAAATGTCCACTCTGAAGCTGTATGACACCCTGTGGGCTGTGATCTTCCCCACCGTGGGCTGGCCCTTCGGCGTATTCCTGATGAAGCAGTTCTCGGAGAGCATTCCGGGAGAAATGCTGGAGGCCGCCAAGATTGACGGCGCCAGTGAGGCTCGCACCTTTATCCAGATTGTGGTTCCCCTGGTGAAACCGGGTATCGGTGCGCTGGCAATCTTTACCTTCATCAACTCCTGGAACGACTACTTCATGCAGTTGGTCATGCTGACCAGCAATATCAACTTTACCCTTCCCTTGGGCATTGCCACCCTACAGGGCGAGTCCTCTGTGGACACCGGCCTGCTGATGGCTGGCGCCGCCCTGGCTGCCGCACCCATTATTATCATCTTCCTGATTTTCCAGAAGTACTTCACTCAGGGAATCACGATGGGTGCTGTCAAGGGTTAAGTGTCCGGTCCGGTCTATATTGCCTGAACTCAGGTTTTGCAAAATTTGAACCCCGGTCTGCTACTCCATTCCCATAGCCTGCCGGGGAAATAAAAGGAGGAAACCAATTCCCGCCCAGGCCGGCGGTGCGGCAGTGTGGAGACCTGTCGTAAGGCCGCGGTTGTTCCGCTCTTCCGCGGTGAGAAAGGGCTTGCGGAGGCATCCCTTTTACGGCCCTGCATTATGGCAACATTATCACTGAAGGACGTCAAGAAAATCTACGAAGGCGGCGTGGAAGCTGTCCACGCATTCAATCTGGAGATCGCCGATAAGGAATTTATCGTTCTGGTCGGCCCCTCCGGCTGCGGCAAGTCTACCACCCTGCGCATGATTGCAGGTTTGGAGGAGATTTCCGAGGGCGAGCTGCGCATTGATGATAAGGTGGTCAACGACGTGGAACCCAAGGACCGTGACATCGCCA
>CAZVVH010000268.1:0-1587 GCA_964630475.1 uncultured Oscillospiraceae bacterium
GGGCCAACCGGATTCCAATGGCGGTGCTTGGCTGGAAGTCACCGCTCCAAAAACGGCAGGAATTGGAAACCACCCGAGTTTATTGACAAATGTACAGTTTTTCAATTTTCTTTCCGCCTGTTCCCGATTTATTTCGACAGCAGGGCGGCGCTTCCTCTGCCCTGCTGCAAATTCGAACTCAATCCACCGCGTCGCTGGCCCGCATGGCCAGGATGGTCTTCTCAATCAGCTCTCCAAGCTCCCAGCCCAGCATATCCGCCCCCCGCTGGATTACTTCCCGGGAGCATCCTGCCGCGAATTTCTTATCCTTATACTTCTTTCGCACGGACTTTACCTCCAGATCGCTGACGCTCTTGGAGGGGCGCATGATGGCCACCGCGCCGATCAGCCCGGTCAGCTCATCCACTGCGTACAGCACCTTCTCCATCTGGTGCTGAGGCTGGATATCCACGGTCAGCATGTAGCCATGGCTGGCGGTGGCGTGGATCACACGCTCGTCAATCCCCCGCTCCCGCATGATTTCCTGCTCCTTGATGCAGTGCTGGTCGGGCCACTGTTCAAAATCCAGATCATGCAGGATGCCAACCGTCTCCCAGAAATCCGCCTCGTCACCATAGCCCAGCTGGTTGGCAAACCAGCGGAGCACATCGCCAACAATGCGCCCGTGCTTCTGGTGGAATTCCCCGTGATTATATTCAGTCAGCAGGCTGTACGCCTCTTCTGGTGTGGGAACCATAATAGAATCTCTCCTTTGACACTTCGCCGCCTGAGCCGCAGCAGAATTTTTCCTGATATTATCACTTTTCGCGCAGTCTCCCCAAAGAGACAATCCGGGCGATAGGATCAGGTCCTACGATAAGGATCTACGGTCATTATACCACAAAACCAGGCTGGTACGTACGTGCAGCAGCCTGGTTTTGTCAAGATTTATCCCTTCACTCCGGATCAGTCAGCAAACAGAGGGGTGGACAGATAGCGATCACCGGTATCAGGCAGCAGGGCCACGATGGTCTTGCCTTTGTTTTCCGGGCGCTTTGCCAATTCAATGGCGGCCCAGACTGCGGCGCCGGCGGAGATTCCCACCAGGATGCCCTCCTTGCGGCCCACCAGTTTCCCGGTGGCAAAGGCGTCGTCATTCTCAACAGGGATGATCTCGTCATAGACCTTGGTGTCCAGCACGTCAGGCACAAAGCCAGCGCCGATGCCCTGAATCTTATGGGCGCCAGAGGTGCCCTTGGAGAGCACAGGAGAGCTGGCAGGCTCCACAGCAACCACCTTCACATCGGGCTTCTGCTCCTTCAGATAAGCGCCCGCACCGGTGATGGTACCGCCGGTGCCCACGCCGGCCACAAAGATATCAACCTGGCCCTCCGTGTCCTCCCAAATCTCGGGACCGGTGAAAGCCTTATGGGCCGCAGGATTTGCAGGGTTCACAAACTGGCCGGGAATAAAGCCGCCGGGGATCTCCTTCGCCAGCTCATCCGCCTTGGCAATAGCGCCTTTCATGCCCTTTGCGCCCTCGGTCAGAACCAGCTCCGCGCCATAGGCCTTCATCAGCTGGCGGCGCTCCACGCTCATGGTTTCGGG
>CAZVVH010000269.1:0-1505 GCA_964630475.1 uncultured Oscillospiraceae bacterium
AGGCATATCCCCATGGCACTGGCACTGACCTGATCCTGCGCAAGAACTTCCTGGAGGTCGATAATACCGGAGAGGAAGCCGAGGGCAAGCACTGGGAGTGTGAAGAAGTCCAGATGCGGGCAGACGGCATTCTGACAGCCGCACAAGTCCAGGCGGACTTTGATACCTGGTGGTTGCGGGCGGCGTCAGGCTGGACAGGCCTGGCAAAGGTTCAGGCGGATAAATTGCAGGAGCTGTCGGCGGCGTGTAACGCCAGCATTGTTGCCGGTGTGGATGTACAGTTGACGGACGGCACCCATCATTTTTCGATGAGCATCGAGGATCAGCTCAACCTGATGTCACTCCAGGCTATGGTCATGGCGGGTCAGACAGAGGTTGCCTACCATGCGGATGGGGAACCGTGCCGGTTCTTCACAGCGGAGGAATTCACTGCCCTGGCTACAGCGGCCACCAACTGGAAACTGTACCATGAGAGTTACTACAATTCCATGAGAGCCTACGTCAACGCGCTGGAGAATACGGACGTCATTGGCGGCATCACCTACGGCGATCCGGTTCCGGAGGAATACCAGACGGACGTCCTCAAGCTGCTGATAGCGCAGATGACGGAAAACGATGAAACAGATTAAGCGCCACGCCGGGAAAGCGTTGGTGCTGTTTTTATTCGGCGCCGCCGTTTACGCAATCATAGAGATCCTGTGGCGTGGTTACACGCACTGGACGATGGCAGTCCTCGGAGGGCTGCTTTTTTTACTGCTCGGAGGCATCAACAACTGGCTTCCCTGGGATATGTCCCTGGTTCTTCAGGTGGTTATCGGCACAGCCTTGGTCACAGCGGTAGAATTTGCCGCCGGGCTGATCCTCAATATCTGGCTGGGCCTGGGCATCTGGGACTACTCCAAATTGCCGGGGAATGTCCTTGGCCAAATCTGCCCGCAGTTTACTGCCGCCTGGGCTGGGCTGTCCCTGGTGGCGATTCTGCTGGACGATTATCTCCGATATTGGCTATGGGGCGATGAGAAGCCCCACTACAAATTATTCTGATAGCTTGTGGCAACGCCGCAGGCTTTTTCTTTTAGAGGCAGAGGAAAAATGCACGAACGATTTTACTCCGCGCTGCTGACCGCAGGAGGCGGTCAGCGTTGAAATGCAACAAACTACAAAAGGAGTAGCATTATTATGACGATTAAGCAAATCCAATGCCTGCTGCTGTACCTGGGCTATAACCCCGGCGTGATTGATGGAGTGACGGGGCCGAACACCCAGGCAGCGGTTACGGTTTTTCAGGAGCAAGAGGGGCTGGAGGTTGACGGCAAACCCGGCCCCAAGACCCAAGTGGCCCTGCTGGATGCAGTGACCAATGGGCGTATGCACAATGATGTTGATGAAGCCCCGGCGGTTGACGAAAACACCGAAACGGGTGACACGAGTACGCCCGCAACCGGCACATTCTGGGATGAGATTCAGTATTTCACCCGGGAGGAATTTCGGTGCAAGTGCGGCGG